>DAIDJA010000374.1 GCA_027451605.1 Acidimicrobiales bacterium | reverse complement strand
TATCAGAACTGTAACGTATTTAATGACGGCGCTTTTAATGAAATTACCTCAAAAGATAAGAGGGCTGACAATTTAATTAATTTGGTGGATAACGAGAAAATTATTTTTGGACAGGATAACAATAAATGTGTTGCCTACGATCGCCAAAACGGTGTCAGAATTGCGGACGTCAGTTCCGTATCAGAAGATGAAATAGTTGTTCACAACTCCAAACTGGATAATCCGGCTGTTGCTTTTGCGCTTTCCAGACTGGCATCCGGTCCCTATACACCTACCCCCATGGGAGTCTTTCGCGATGTTCAAAGAAGCGAGTACGGACAGGCTTTACGAGCTCAAACCGAAGATGCGATGGATAAAAAAGGAAGAGGAACTCTGGGGAATCTCTTAAGCAGCCTTCCGTCGTGGACAGTGGATTAATTCAAAACGGCAAAGCCTGCACAAGGTATTAATTTAGGGGCATCGAAAATAAATTCGAATTTAATTTAATTCGTCGAGAAGGCGTCTGAAAACCAGTCCGGTTCTTGGCTTCGGAGTAAAAAAAGTCGACTTTGGTGGCATCCTAAATCTGGCTTCAGATGAGGCTTTAATTTGATCGATAGACACAGGGTTGACAAATATTGCCATCTCCGCTTCCTGGTTTGAAATTAGATTTAAGACATTTTTAAAGCCGTGCTGATAAGATACCTCCAACCCGGGTATTTCATTTAAGGCTATCTCGAGCCATTTGGTTTCAAGGTCCGAATTACTACTGTCCTTCAAGTTTTGATTCGGACTCATAAGCCACATTCCTTGTTGAGTATATATGCCGGCTTCCCGATTCAGAGATATGGTTTTCAGCATGTCTTCTTCCAGCCCGTCATATTTGAAAATCCTATAGTTGTTTTCCAGCCCGGACAGAACTTGCTGAATTGGGACTTCCGTTCGAATAAGACGGTGTATGGCCTGTAGATGTATCTGTTTGGGATTTAACTCCACAACATATGTCATGACATAGTCATGATCGCCGGGCTTATCACCGTTAGTTGACCTAACCTCATTGCGATAATTCCAAGAGGTTTCATACCTGTGGTGACCGTCTGCTATCAGTATTTTTTCCCCGTTTATCTTTTCCGAAATTTCGGCTATTTTATCAGCCTGAGAAATTACCCAAAGTTCGTGCAATACTCCATCGTCGTCTCTGGCGCTGACGCTATGATGTGCCTCGCTTATTATCAATTCGGATAGGCCCGTTGCCAGCGAAAGTCCCCAAATCGGAGATATGTTGGTCTTAGTTGCAGTTAGCAGGTCAAGCCTGTCTGTTTTTGCCTTCTTTATGGTATTTTCGTGAGGCAGGACATCCCCGGTCCCCGGCTCTTCAATTTTAAGGGCACCCAGTACCCCTATGGTAGATATAGGCTCAGATTCCGCCGCATTGGCTTCGGGTGCGAAAGTCATTTTATAGACGTAGAAGCTTGGCTCGGGATCATTAAGTAAAATTCCTTCTTTGATCCAACTTTCTAAAAGCCTATGGGCGTATTCATAGTTGTCAAAGTCGCCTTCAATATCACCGTCATTTGCGTCAGGTAGTTCGACTTTAATTGAATTGGCGCGATGACGACCGGAGAGTTCAGCTCTTTCTTTGGAATCGACTACATCGTACGGAGGGGCGATTACTAAATTGGGATCGATCTCTTCATTATATCTTGTTCCGATAAATGGTTTAAAATCTGGCACGTAGCTCCTTTGTAAGAATTAATGTAACCATTCTAATAAAAATAAATGTAATCAAAATATTGGTTACTTAATGATTTAATTTATCGATGAATAAAGTCGGCGACGAATTAGCCGATTTTAAATGAATATAGAAGTTAAGCTGGAGCTATATTTTCTATTACACTTTAAAGATGGAAGTCTTGGGTAGCAAAAAAATTTGGCTGATTGATTTGGACGGAGTCGTCTGGCGGGGAGA
>DAIDJA010000373.1 GCA_027451605.1 Acidimicrobiales bacterium | reverse complement strand
ATGGAGTTTTTGGTTTTGTGGATGATTAAAGTCCTTGTGGATTAGTTCGTTTTTTGGTATCTCCGATAATTTTTCTTATTTCACCTAAGGTTATGAATTTACGGTCTAAATCGATATTAAGTTTGTCTTTAATGGCTATTGTTATCTCATCGCTGTAATTACCTACATATAGGTTTTGGGCTATGAAGCTGTATGACATTTTATTTAACGATGAGATGATTTTTGATATTGAGTATTTATTATCCAATTTGTATGCCAAAAGTCTCACAATATATAAGGAAATAAAACAAATCAGAAAATGGGCTTCAATTCTGTCTTGGCGGGATAAATAAACAGGTCTGGATCTTAAATCTGTTTTTGTAACTTTAAATGCTTCTTCAATCTGCCACAGTCCTTTGTAGATATCAAGTATCTCTTCGTCGGTTTTATCCAATTCACTGGTTATGATTGCATAGTAACCGTCATATCTTTCATCTTCTTTAAGCTTTTCTTCGTCAAATACAGGCTTTTGCTTAGAATAAAGGATTTCTCCGGTTGTTTGGTCAAATGTAAGGTTTTTAACATATTTAGCAGCACCGTATGAAGTAGCTCTGTTGTAACTTGAAGGAGACTTAATTAACATATGAGCTTTTTCAACTACGGATTCTCGATTTTGTCTTGCCTTATCCGCGTATTTTTTACTGTAGATGATTACCTGTTTTTGATCAATTGAGACTTTTACTTTTTTATTATCATTATTGGTTATTGTAATTTCAGTCGGAGCTATCCTGGATTTTAATTTAAAATCCTCATTTAGGACCCTATAGCCTTTTTCATCAAATACGTAATCTTTTAACTCCTTGTTTGCTCCCCTTATTTTCTGTGAAAATACATATCCTTTTTCAATAACGGTATTAAAGGCAATATTGTCGCCGGAATTTAATCCCTTGTCGGCTACTACTATTGCTTTATTAATACCAAAGTCTTTTTTTAATTCAGATACCAAAGGAATTAGGGTCTTTGAATCGTGAGTATTGCCGGGAAATAGACGATAGGTAATAGGTATTTTGTTTGAATCAACGAAAAGTCCCAACTGAACTATGGGATCGGGCCTGTGTTCTTTACTTGCCCCCTTTTTCCTTAAATCATCTTCTGAATCAATTTCAAAGTAATAATTGGTTACGTCATAGTAGACAATTTCAGATTTACGGTTATATAACTGCTTCATCTTGTTATTTAAACTCTTGGGTATGACATCTTTAAAGGTGTTTACCTGAGTTAAACAGCGATATATATCTTCCAGGGAAAAATCCATCTTTTCAAAATAGATACCTTTAGATTCAAATGCTTTTTTCTTACTACCCGGTGACAATATTTGCGAATATATTAAAAGCATCATAATTTGGTTAATCGAATATTCATTATTAAATGCGCGAGATCTGTTTGAAAAAAGAACATCCAGCCCAAGTTCATGATAAATTTCAGACAAAGCTGAATAACCCAGGTTCTTTCTATGAGCTTTACTGTCTGATATTAAAGCGTCAATATCACATTTAATATTAAACTCGGCGTTTTTAGCAGCTAATTCTGAATTCATTTCATCCACTACGGTTTTGAAATGAGAAATCGGATCAGCAAATTCTTCTTTTAGCTTTTCTAAATAACCAAAGGACTTAATAGTTTTGGTTCTGGAGTTTTTAATTACGGGATCCCAATAGGAACTGACTACTGAAAGGTAATCACGTCCTCCGCTCTTATTGACCTTTAATCTAAACATGATATAACCATTTTACTACTATCGCCACTAATCTACAAGCATTACCATTAAATACTTGACACAAAAATAATACCCATACGCTGGGCAAATAGGTAAAATCTTTAATTAGTAACTGTCAAAGTAGGGTGCCAATACCACGACGATTACTATAGCTGCTGTAATTCGACGGCGCCGGCGAACTCTGCGGGGATATTTAAGCTTAG
>DAIDJA010000372.1 GCA_027451605.1 Acidimicrobiales bacterium | reverse complement strand
ATCATAAGTATTTGGGGTCGGTTCTAACTGCGCCCAAGTTTCGTTTACAACTATACCTTTAAAGGCCGAAGAGTCACTGCCCAGTTCGGATAGATTGACGATGGGAAAATTTTGCCCCTGTTGATAAGGAACTTGAGATCCCATATCGACCAGACCGGTCTGCAATGGCTTCAACCCGGAGGAGGTATCCGGTATCGTTGTCGTATCTTTTGCAGTTCCTGATGTAGTGTTTGAAGTGCTTGAGCAAGCCGCTAAAACCAGAGCCATTATTAACAAACCTAAAAATATTTTATTTTTTAACATGATATAAATCTCGTCGGTATTTTTTAAAAATTGATTACTCAATTATTAAGATTCGGTTAAATTAATGTAATTTAAAGAACCTATTATACTATTACAAGCAGACGATTTTAAAATCAATCGTTGTATTTTTGGGCCTTTTAATATTTCAGATAATCATAGTGACAAAAATTAAGATTGCCATGATCGCCTCGCCTTGGCTCGATATTCCGCCTGTTGGCTACGGCGGAATTGAAAATATGCTGGCTAAATTAATTCCTCGACTGATGGCGGCGGGACTGGATATTGAGCTTTTTACCGTTAAAACTTCTCAATTGGTTAGCACTTTAAATCACTGGATATATGACCTACCGCAATATAAGTATATTCATAACCCGGGGTATGAATCGATGCCAATAATTCTGGGTCATCTTGCTTATTCTATAAATGTTATTAAAAACCGAAACGACTTTGATATAATTCATGACCACAACGGATACATCGGACCGATGATATTCAACTTTTCCGAAAATAAACTTCCGCCTACAATACATACACTTCACGGACCCCCTTTTGACTTAAACCACAATTCCTGCGATTCAAAGCCCGACAATTTAATCTTATTCAACCAATTAAGTGCCTCCAATAATCTCAGTTACGTGCCGATATCTCGTGCAATGGCAAAGTCAGTGCCAAATATTTTAAAGTCCAAACTTTTAACTCATGTATACAATGGCGTAGAACCTAATGAGTTTCCGTTTATATTAAAAAAGGAACCATTTTTTGTCCAACTGGCAAGAATTCATCCGGAGAAAGGGCAGAAGATTGCAATTGAAACTGCATTGGCTACAAGAATACCCCTAATACTCGCGGGTCCGATTTCCAACATTGCAAATTCCGATAATCGATTTTCTCATATTTCAAATAGTAAATCGTCAATTCCCAGCAGTGTTGCAGAAGATTATTTTGCTAATTCCATTTTGCCCTTTTTAAACGACAATCTGGTTGAATATGTGGGAAACATATCGGGAACAGAAAGACTTAAATTGATTTCAACTGCCAAAGCCATGCTTTTCCCGATTCAATGGGAAGAACCTTTCGGCATGGCGGTAATAGAAGCTCTCGCCTGCGGGACGCCGGTAGTGGCAATGGCAAAAGGCGCAATGACCGAAATTATTGAACACGGTATAAATGGATTTTTAGCAAATACAAAAGAAGAATTTATACAGTATGCAAAAATAATCGACGAAATAGACCCAAAAAACTGCAGGCAGTCGGTTGAATCTAAGTTTTCAGCTGATCAGATGGCGAGAGGCTATCTAAAACACTACGCTACTATTCTTAATTTAAAAATCCCTATTGATACCGACTAATTTTCAATGACTTCTTTTCAAGAAGCCCTTTTTCAAACTTATCCATTAAAACATTATTTTGTGGCTTCATTGCGTTACGTTTAATGGCCAATATCGCCGAGGCAGTCCACGCCTGTATTTCCTGAGGGGGTTGTTCCAATCTGTTAATCTCATTACTTATTTCATCATAAATTTCGACCACTCTATGATTGATTCTATGACACGATTCTGAATCACCCCGTACAAATTCCCGGAAGATGCCCAAGCTATTTACAATATCCAACAAGATATTTTCTATTAATTTTGCTAATGAAAAATATCCTGCTCCCTTT
>DAIDJA010000371.1 GCA_027451605.1 Acidimicrobiales bacterium | reverse complement strand
TTAGAAAAAAATTCTCAGTTTCTGAATCGTCGGATCTTGACAGCTTTGGGGCAACATGTGCCGTTGAGTTAATGGACTTAGCTAAGTCCCAAGGTTTTTAGCCGGCGGTAGTTTTTAGGAATAAATCGTTAATCTTTCAGCTTGCCTGATCGGTAAATTTAATATCCATTTACTATGGTACTGCCGTAAATATAACTCATAGTTTTTTGCATCGCTCAATACAGTTATTTATGAGATATCGGACTCGTAATTTGATATCTCATAAATAATAATCCCATATGGATAAATAGGTTCGGTTGTATCAAAGAGATAAAACATTTGCTTTAAAGTAATAAAGTGGTGGTGATTTTAGGGGGCAGGTAGGTAGGAAAAACTGCTTTGGTCAAGCAAATAAGTGCTAATCGTGTGTCTTGGTTTGATTTGGAAGATAATCGAGACAGAGCTAGATTAGAAAACCCAATGTTAACATCCGGCGACCTCGATGGCTATATTGTCAGTGGTAAAATGCGGAACGTGCCCGGAATTTTTGAGATAATTAGGGTGTTGGCAGATCAAAGAAAAGGACCGAAATTCTTATCATTGGGATCGGTTGAGTCTGCATAATTATAAGAACCTGCAAGGTTCTGATTCACGCCTCTATTGCTATTTGGCCTTAAAATTAATTACCTTGTTTACTTCAGACGTGTAATCCGGGAATATTCGAGTCTAAATTATGTTTTATCGAATAACTTAAATTACATAAGGAGGTCTTATGGCTGCGATTGATTTAGAAACTTATCAAAATTTATCAGTTGTTGATTTGTCTGCCAAAACTTTAACGGACAGTAAAATATCACGCAAAATAAAAAAAATAACTAATGCACCTAAGGGAATGGAGGGAGAGGGATTCCCGGTTTATCGGGCTTTTGCACAAGTCGATCTGATGGATCTTGACCCCTTTGTTCATATGGATCAAATGGGTGAAGTCAATTACGCACCTTACGAACCGAAGGGAACTCCGTGGCATCCGCACCGCGGGTTTGAAACAGTCACTTATATGATTGACGGAGTATTTGTTCATCAGGATTCAAATGGAGGAGGAGGGGTCATTACAAACGGAGATACTCAGTGGATGACTGCCGGAAACGGAATATTGCATATTGAAACTCCACCGGAGTCTCTGGTAATTAAGGGAGGCTTGTTTCATGGTATTCAACTTTGGGTAAATTTGGAGAGCGCCAAAAAGATGGTGCCTTCCAGATATCAAGACTTGAGGGCGGAGTCTGTCGGTTTGGCGACAAATAAAAATAAGGATTCACTTTTTAGGGTAATTGCTGGAAATTTGGGTGATATAACCGGTCCCGGAAGTACTTACAGTCCTATTACTATGGTTCACGCTACGATACGACCGGGTGCATCATCAATTTTAGAATGGAATCCTCGCTTTAATTTGCTCGTTTATGTCTTATCTGGCTCCGGACAGGCGGGACCGTCTAAATCAGCCGTTGCCGCTCATCAGCTGGCGGTTTTTGAAACCGGAGATTATTTTGAGCTTTATAATGCAGATTCCAAATCAAATCTAGACGTGTTGATATTGGGAGGTAAGCCAATCAAAGAACCCGTAATTGCATACGGTCCGTTTGTTATGAATAACAAGGCACAAATTCAGCAGGCCTTTGATGATTACCATAGCGGTTTACTGGGTTCAGTACCTCAATAATTTTTGGTAAAAAAATCCTAAACCGAATTAGAAAGTATCGTTCTGCCGTAAATTGTTTTGACGGTTGACAGTCGCTTTATCATCTAACTTATTAAAACTGTGACACCTGCTTTTCTAAACCTTTATTTTCAGAATTTATTTGATTTCTTCTTCCCATTCTAAAAACTATATGTTAATATTACCTTAACGAAGCTTAAAATTTCCTAAGAGTTCGAATTTAAGATCGGCGGGAGATTGAATATTTCGGGAAGGGTTGTATTGAAATTATGGG
>DAIDJA010000370.1 GCA_027451605.1 Acidimicrobiales bacterium | reverse complement strand
GCAACCAATATCGTTCCGAATCTATGCGGTACGGACTTTAGTGTGAATAACCAAAGAATAAGTTTGGACTGGGGAGGAATCTTTACCGTAGACAATGCCTTACTTGCTTTTTCCATAGGGATGAGTTTGTCTATTCCACCGGACAAAATAGCTGAAGGGATTAGTTCTTGTCCAAAAGTAAAAGGTCGATTTGAGTTGGTGGCAGCTCCAACTTTAAATACGGCGATGGCCGTTGTGGACTATGCACATACTCCCGACGCTTTAAAGGCGGCGTTGGTATCTGCCAAAATTGTCGCTAAAAATCGTGTCGCCGTTGTGTTCGGTTGCGGCGGCGACAGAGATGCCATGAAAAGATCCGAAATGGGCAAAGTCGCTACCGAACTAGCCGATATTGTAATCATTACCAACGATAATCCCAGAACCGAAGATCCGGCTGAGATCGTCAGACAAATCACTTCGGGTCTTGATGAAAATAGATACATGGTAATACAGGACCGAAGTAAGGCAATCGAAACTGCAATTGAAATAACAGATACAAACGACGTTGTTTTAATTGCGGGTAAAGGTCACGAGACATACCAAATATTCAAAGAGAATATCGTAGATTTCAGTGACTTTGACGTGGCATTGGATAAAGTAAACTCCAAGATTCAAAGAAAGAACTGTCAATCAGCTCCGCTCAAAACAGGGGAGACAAACTTATGATTTCGTTGGCCATTTCGGGTTTCGTATCATTGATACTGGCACTGCTATTTACATTCATGATAATCAAATGGATGCAAAAGCGGTCCTTGGGACAGATCGTAAGGCAAGAAGGACCAAAAGCTCACGAGGCCAAAAGCGGAACGCCTACGTTAGGAGGAGTTGCCATAGTATTAGCGGCAATATTGGGTTTCGGGGCTTCGCATTTGATAGTTTTAGAGGACATTAGAACGAGAGCTGCCTTTTTGGTACTTATAATTCTTTTTTTGTCCGGAGTAATAGGTTTCATAGACGACTATCTGAAACTCAAAAGAAAACACAATCTGGGTCTGAACAAGCGTGCGAAAATTGCGGCTCAATTAGCCGTTGCAATAATTTTTGTTGTGCTGGCGGAAAATTGGGCTCACGTTTATGAAAATTTAACCTTTACGCGTTATAATTTTCCCGCGGGCGCTCATCTGGGTCCGATATTATGGGGGATATTTGCGGTATTGGTAATCGTAGGTTGCCAAAATGCGGTTAACCTAACCGATGGCCTGGATGGCTTGGCAGCCGGATCATCCGCTGTTGTATTTGCTTCACTGACCTTTTTTGGATTTTTTATCTTCAGGCACGAAGGTTTATATAAATTAGTTCCGGCTCTAGATCTGTCATCGGTATCAATAGCACTAATGGCAGCTTGCGTTGGATTTTTGTGGTGGAATGCAAATCCCGCAAAAATTATAATGGGAGACACGGGTGCGCTTGCCATCGGAGGCGGTATGGCGGCAATATTTCTGCAGATGAATATGGCACTGTTACTTCCGATCATCGGCGGTCTGTTTGTAGTGGAGACTTTAAGCGTATTAATCCAAGTTGCTTCATTCAAAATGACCAAAAAGAGACCCTTTAGAATGGCGCCGATTCATCATCATTTTGAACTTAAAGGATGGGCAGAATCGACTGTAATCGTTAGGTTTTGGATAATATCGGCAATTTTTTCGGGAATCGGCGTAGCGATATTTTATGCGGATTTCATAGCGGTGAATTCAAGGAGCATACTGTTATGACAATTTCTTCTACTTCCCTCGAATCAAAATTTGAGAATAAGAAAATCCTAATTGTGGGCGCGGGAGTAACCGGCACGGCTCTGGTTAGAACCTTGTCAAATTATAAACTGTTTGTAACTGACGATAATCCCGATAAAGTTAAAAATTTAAAGTCAAGCGACCGAGAATTTCGCTT
>DAIDJA010000369.1 GCA_027451605.1 Acidimicrobiales bacterium | reverse complement strand
CAAGAAAATGAACTATTGCCTGCCATTGAAATTGCTCTGGCGCGACACGAGGAAGTAATGGCAGCCGAAGCATACATAGATTCGTTGAATGATGAAAAGGCCAGGTTGGAGGCCAAAATCGAATTTAGGAAGATTTTAGATCGCGCAAAGGGCAAACTTATGGATAATTATGAGATGGGGGAGGCAGAAGCCTTCAGATTTATTCAGAAAACTGCTATGGATCGACGGATACAGATGATGTCTGTATGTGAGGAAGTAATTTCCGGTACCCTTGTTCCTTTATCCTGAGAAACAGCCTTAGTCGTTGTTTCGTAATATTGTTGTCAAAATAGTTTGCAACTTATTTGAATTTAAGTCTCAGTTGCTATTAAACGAAAGTTGAACAGCCGGCCCATTAAATGATTAGCCTACGCTTATCAGACTTTAGCTTTTTAATTGTAAGTTGAGTCATTGAAATTAGATTTTGTTGTCTGAATTGTCTTTAAGTTACCCAAAGTTGTTCAGCGATTTTGACTCCGATTGTATTTATGCCCTTTGACGTCTGAATTGTCAGACCCGAATCCTGAAGATGGGTAGCCTCGAAATTAATGGACTTAATCAAGATATTCTTACCGGGGGTAATGCCGAATGAATATAAAAGTGCCAAGATTTCTGTATCTGATTCTAAAACTTCTCCAATCCTAGAAATTTTATAAGTCTTTCTTGCCTCGCATGAAAGAAGTCTAAATTCTCCCGTAGTATTGACAGATTGAGACCCCGGAATTGGATTTCCGTGAGGGCAGGTAGTTGGATTCCCGGTTATCTCCAAAATCTTCTGCTCGACTCTGTCTGAAATGACGTGTTCAAGTAATCCGGCTTCTTCGTGAACCAAATGCCATTCTATCCCCAATACATCTGTCAAAAGTCTTTCGGCCAAACGGTGTTTTCGCACAACAGACTGAGCACGCTTCAAACCTTTTTCAGTTAATTGGATGTTTCTTCCGATTTTAATGACATCCCCGTCGCCAATCAATTTTTTGACTACTGCCGAAACTGTGGGAGCTGAATGCTTTAATCTTTCTGCCAAGCGTGCCTGAATAATGGTTTCGCCGTCTTCGCTTAAATCATATAGAGTTTCGAGGTATTGTTCTACGGAAGGATGGAAACCTGAAGACATAGAATAATATTAGTCGACATATTTTAATTGCCGAATTAATGTTGACAGGTTTATTTTTGCCCCAAAACAAATCACAATATGTTGAAATGTCGTAGCATGGATTAAATGAAAATTGTAGCAATCGATGGCAATTCGATGGTATTTCGTGCCTATTTTGCCTTTGTAAAATCGCAGTTGGCAAACGACGACGGTCTTGAAACCGGTGCAATACACGGCTTTATCAATATGCTGACCAATATCGTCGAGACCTACAATCCGGATCAGATCTTTGTTGCATTTGATCTACCTGAAGACACCTTTAGGCATCAACTCATCCAAGATTATAAGGGAGGTCGGCCCGACACGCCCGAATCGCTTATCGTACAACTATTGCTGATTAAAGAGATACTTCAATTATTGGGAATCCCGGTTTATGAGTTGCCCGGATATGAAGCCGATGACCTATTGGCTACGATCGCAACAACCGTAAAGGGGATGGGTGGTCAAATTATAGTTGTGTCCGGTGATCGTGACATTTTTCAACTGGTGGAAGACCCCTTTGTAAAAGTCCTGTATCCCGTAAAAGGATTGAGTCAGACAACATTATTTGATGAAGCGGCAATTTTCGAAAAAACCGGAGTACTTCCCAAAGACTATCCACTTTATGCGACTTTAAGAGGAGATCCGTCCGACAATTTACCCGGTGTCAATAAAGTTGGTGAAAAGACGGCGGCACTTTTAACGAATGAATATGGAAGCCTGGACTCTATTTATGAAAATTTGGATAAATTAAAGCCTGCAATTGCAGAATCCTTCAAATCTGCTAAAGATCGCATTTATCAGATCTTTGATATTGTGCACC
>DAIDJA010000368.1 GCA_027451605.1 Acidimicrobiales bacterium | reverse complement strand
AAATCTGATTCCATTTCTGTCGAAGTGGTATTTGCAATCTTCGACATTTTCTTATTGTCATATACTCGTTTTTTTAAGGCGGTTTTACAACGGTTAATAACGACTACTCTTAGGTATCCTTCAGGGTTTTCTAATTTAAAATATCTGGGATAAATTGCCAAAAAACTGTCTTGAACTACATCTTCGGCAATTTCTTTATTATTTAGCATTAAAAATGCAAGTCGCTTAAAATGAAGAAAGTTCTCAGTATAAAACTCTGTGAAGGGAATTTTTATTTTATTATCGGTCACATCCACTATCGAATCTACATTATTTGCAGATTTATCACTTTTTTCACTGTCGTCATTTTCGGTTAACATAAATTCGCCCAAAGCTTTAGTCGACTCAGAAAACTGTTTTGTGACATCCGTTAATTGCGAATCGGATGGCTTAGATTCTGACCGATTTCTACTGTTGAGGATAGTATTTTCTGCTCCGTTATTACTCACTACTTATATTAACTAATGAAACGGCAAAAATCTGACGGCACTTCAACATTTATTTTTTATATGCCAAAAAATGTCTTTTACTTAATTAAATCTTCAAAGGCGCTTTCGGTCATTATCGGAATGTTGAGTTTTTCTGCCGCGGTTATTTTATTTGAACCGGGTGCAACTCCTGCAATAACGGCAAACGTATTTTTGGAGACCGAACCGGATGTTTTCCCGCCAAGATTTCTAATTAACTCCTCAGCCTTATTACGAGAATAATTACTTAGAGTACCGGTAACTACAAAGACTTTTCCCTCAAGCTTTCGGCTCAGGTGATCAGTATATTCGTTTGTATCAGTTGTCATTCCAATCTTGAGAGCTATTAACCGGTCGATTGTAGGTATGTTAACCTCGGACGAAAAAAAATTGAATATCGAGTCAACGGTTACCGGTCCCAATCCCTGAACCTTTAACAGCCGTTCCTTTTGTATATCTTTTAGATTTGCCAAGTTACTAAATTCTGAAGATATTAGGCGTGCTGCAACGGGTCCAACATGCTGTATCGTCAAAGCTACGATTACTCTGTCCAAACTCCTATCTTTAGAGGCCTTGATGGCTCTGAACAAATTTTCCGCAGATTTTGAAGCGAATCCGGGCAGTTGAAGAAGCTGTTCTTCAGTTAAATCATAGATATCTGCAACACCTTTTATAAGTTTTTGCTCCAACAAAAGTTTGATTCGCTGTTCACTTAACCCGTCGATATCCATAGCCTGTTTTGAAGCAAAATTAATTATTCTCTGTAGCAGCTGTTCCGGACAGTCCGCATAGATGCAGTAAGTGTCGGCCATATCAACCAATTTAACCAAAGAACTTCCGCACGACGGACATGTTTTCGGAGGAATCCAGGCGATCGACCCATTCTTTCTTTTTTCAGAAATCGATCTGACCACTTCAGGAATGACATCTCCGGCTTTTTTAATTACCACAACATCATCTTCTCTCAAGTCTTTACCAAGAACCTGCCCAAAGTTGTGTAGCGAAGCATAGCTCACTACCGATCCGCCCACACGTGTAGGTTCCAATACCGCATATGGGGTTATCCTTCCGGTTTTCCCGACTGAAACTTCAATCGATTTCAAACGAGTTTCTCGCTCTTCAGGCGGAAATTTATATGCAATAGCCCAACGGGGTGCGTGAGAAGTGGCACCCATCTCATCTATAAGACTGTACTCATTTACTTTGACAACAACCCCATCAGTATCGTAGTCAAGTGAATCTCGGATTGCACCCATTTGTTTTACGGTTGTTATGAGTTCTTCGGATCCGGTAATTTTTCTATAGTGACCTTCAACCGTAAAACCCGATTCACCCAGCAACTCTAAAGTCTTAAAGTGCTCATTTCTGGGCAATCCTGTTTCAGCCACAATCTGATAAGCGAAAAAATTCAGAGGCCTCGCAGCAGTCACCGAAGCATCTTTTTGGCGAAGCGAACCAGCTGCTGCGTTTCTGGGATTTGCGAACAGCGACAAGTTGCTCTCAAGTCGCTT
>DAIDJA010000367.1 GCA_027451605.1 Acidimicrobiales bacterium | reverse complement strand
ATTTTTGGTAGTGTCCGCATATGATGATTATGCCTACATCGTGGCAGCTTTGGAAGCCGGAGCAAAAGGTTATATTCTAAAAACTGCTGACAGCAATGAACTCATTAATGCGATTAGATCCGTTTCCACGGGAGCCACGGTTGTAGACGATGAAATTGCAAAACGGCTTAGAAAGCGATGGCAGACCGAACACAAAGTTGCAATAGATCTTACCTCCAGAGAGATAGACGTACTGCGCTGTTTGGCCAAGGGATTGTCCAATAAGCAAGTTGCTCGTGAATTGAATTTGGGGATTAGAACAATCGAAGGTTACGTGAGCAATATATTAGCAAAGCTCAATGTACAGTCCAGAACCGAAGCCGCGATTTGGGCGGTCCAAAACCGAGTTATAGAGCCAATGGATCCAATGGCATCCGAGTAAGGTTTCACTGAGGTGTCTCCTAAATCAAAATATAATATCAGAGCCGGCGAAGTATTTAAGCGAGCCCTAAAACCTCCTGTTCGAGATCCGAAATTTTGGGCGGTGCAGGCAACAGTCTTGTTGATAACTTTGATTCACTATTTTTTGGATATTCAGAAGATCCTTACTGAATCCGCATGGTCGGCCATACCGGTATTTATATTGCTTTTGCCGGTCGGTTATGCGGCAACCGAGTATGGGCTACACGGCTCTGCCGCTACTTCGCTCTGGTCGACGGTACTTTGGATTCCCGATATCTTTGTGTCGTCAAATAAGAATTCCGTTGCATTCGGGGCAATCGCAATCGTTGTTGTAAACGCTGTGGGTTTGGTCACAGGAGAAAGGATAGAGCGTGAACAATTGGCGAATAACAAGGTTAAGTCCGCCGAAGAGCAGCTTAGAATCACCGAAGCACGATTTAGACATCTTTTTGCATCTACCAGAGCTCCGATACTTCTTTTTGATGAGAATGGACACGTTGTAAATGCTAATCCGGCGGCCTGGGGCGTATTTAAGAATAATGTTTTGGATCTGACTTTTAATGATATATGTAAGATGTCAATATCAGGAGTTTTTAAAGGGAGAAATCCTACCACAGTAGAGCTAAATGTGGACGGAAAACCTACGGAGTTTAGATGTCTGATTAGTTCCGTTAAAGAAAGCGATGCATTTGTTACCCAGCTACTGTTACAGGACATAACTGAAGAAAGGAGAGCCTTTAGGGACGTCAAGGCTTTTGCGAGCTCTCTTTTAAATGCCCAAGAGGACGAGCGGTTGAGGATCTCAAGAGAGTTACACGATGACCCTCTGCAGGCCATAATTCATTCGTCTCGTCAGATTGACGCTGTCTTAATGGATAAGCAGAATGAATTTAACGAAGCTCACAGAACTACTTTAGCTAGGGTTAAAGAAGAGCTTTTAAAAGTCGCTAGGTCCATAAGGTCAATTGCACAAGGTTTAAGGCCGCCATCTTTGGAACATCTGGGAGTATCTGCTGCTATAAACGGGCTGATTGCCGACTTGGAGCAGCAGCACTCCCGCGATATTATTTTTGCAGTTATGGGTGCGGAAAGACGCTTTAAACTCGATGCCGAACTGGCTATGTACAGAATTTGCCAGGAAAGCCTCCAAAACGCAATTACTCATTCGGGGGCAGATTCAATCAGCGTCACTTTGAGTTATGCAGAATCAATCGTTCGCTTAGAGATACAAGATGACGGGAAAGGATTTAATACACAGGCCGAGCTAGATGTAACTCATTTGGGGCTAAAGGGCATAAGGGAGAGGGTAAGTCTTCTGGGTGGGGCTTTTGATATAAACAGTACCGAAAATGACGGTACCACGGTAACGGTAGTCATCCCGTTTAATTCCGAAGAAACCTAACCGAAAGTAATACCTCGATACCGGAAATTTTGGTATCTTTAAATTATCAAATTCATAGCTACTTCCGCTACGCGTACATTTATGGTGTAAAATTTTGAACCGGTCTAAGGGCCAGATTTCATAAATCACTTTGGCCAAAAGTGATCAATGAAACCGCCGGCGGTAAAATTACGTAAATATAC
>DAIDJA010000366.1 GCA_027451605.1 Acidimicrobiales bacterium | reverse complement strand
GGAAATGTATTCGAGTGATATATCAGATATTTTGTTCTTTTGAACCTCAAGTGATTTCAATTTTTTTAGTTTTTGAATATAATAAAACCCATTATCTGTCAATTTGTTTAAACTTATATTAAGATTTTCTAACTGTTCAAGTTTAGAAATTAATTCTAAGTCAGTTCCTTTAAGGTTATAATTATAACCAAGATCAAGATGGCGTAATGATTTCATCTTCGCTACAATTTTGCAGATATCAGAATTTACTCTCACTCCTTTAAGATTTAAACCCTGCAAATTTTGACATCTGACTAAAGCTTGAAGTGATGTTTTTTTTATTTTGTCTATATATTGATATAGGTAACGAAGACATTTCAATTCAGGTAATGCTTCTATGCCATAATCTCTCAATTCGATACAAAGGATATCAAGATATTTGAGTGACTTAATCTTTTTTAAATGAAATACAGATCGATCAGTCAAACTATTGCACATGTTTAGTGTAAGAATTATTAAATTTTTAAATCGTTCAAGATGTTTGATATCATCATCTGAAAATCCACCTCCTAGTATATACAATCCAAACTCATTTTCGGGAGCTGGCAGGGTATCGATTAGGTTACTATTCCATTTCTCAAAAATAAATCCTGGCAGATCATCCTGAAATTGTTTTGCTCGGTTAGAATAAATATCATTTTTAATGATTTCTTTTGCCATCCAAATAAATGATCCTCCAGATTTTTCCCAGGCTGCTACGGTTTCTGCAGATAAACATGCACCGTCGGCCTCACAGAAAGCATTCGTTGATGCCAATAACATTATGATGAGATACTGGTTTTTCATGGTTTCCTTCCATTATTATGAGGCATTATTAGAGGTTCAATAAGTAAATTGTTATTCAAAGCTATATTTATTATTACCCAGTGGTCGAACCCAATTTACTGGCCTGAGTTTTTGCAAAAATTCGTAAAATTGAGGAAATATTGGCACTCGAGTTTTCTGCCATTCTCTAAAAGCATTTGCAACTCGCCCATTGAATAAATGTCCCCCGCCAAAGGGACCTTTGAAATTAAAAACAGGTTTAAAATCAACTTTAACGAGGCTCTGAGTTGCCTTGGGTAGTTCCATCTTTTTATCGATTTTTGTTTTAAGTAAATAGTCGATTGAAATTGAACCCTTAAGTCCAGCTGTAAAATTGAATAATTTAAAACTTTTACCCTCAATTTTTGCAACTACCCCTGCAAATACCGAAAACTCCAACTTAAATTCAGTATCTACAATATTTTTACTTACAGGTTCGACCCAAGGTTTGCCAATGACTTCTATACTAGCTGATAATTTTACCCCTGCAAAAAATGAAGCCTGAAATTCACCTAAAGTCAACACCGCATTTGCTCCAAATGAAAACACCGCTTCTAATTTCAGGCTACTGGTAACTTTATTCCCATTTTTAGTGATTATTGAAGATACTTCGACTCCAAGATGTGTTACTCCGACTTCAATTGGTAAAGCAATACCAAATCTTTGCGCTAATTCCTCCAACCCGCTCAGATCCGACCCATTGACGCCGTTATTCCCCACGTACCGGCGGGTGTTCATATCGCCGGCGGAGAAGCCGAGCAGGTCGTTGCCCGACCATTGACCATCGGGGAGCAGGAAGCGGTATTTGCCAAAGAGCAAACCGGTGGCCGGGTCGAGTCTCAGACCGGTGAAGGTGAACGCACCTTGATAGGCGCTATTGCTTTGATTGGTGATGTTTCCGAACGGATCGTAGCTCAGCGTATCGACAATCACCCCGCTGTTGTTCAGCACCTCTCGCACCGATCCAAGCCGATCGGTCAGCAGCCAGTAGGTCCCAGCGCTGGTGCCATCGGTCCGGGCCAGGAGATTGCTTGAACCAGCGGTCATATACAGAGTGCTGATGGCGTTACTGCTTGTCAAATCGGCCCAGATCGGGTTGATATGCGAATCGATGCCGAGGGTGCGGTCTCTCTGGTGCGCTTGAAGTAGCCGGATTTCGACCTTTTGGCGATTGTCTGAAGCGTAGGTTCCAGGG
>DAIDJA010000365.1 GCA_027451605.1 Acidimicrobiales bacterium | reverse complement strand
ATCCACATGTACTGTCCCCTGCTACCGTATAAATATCCCCAGCGGTCATTGCAATACCATAGTCTGTCCCGGATGTTTTTGGGACTTCATAAACAGTACAGAATGTATTATCGGATAAAAACAAATCGCCTGATTTGTCAATAGCTACTCCCCATATATTACCGATGGCAGTCGAATTTGCAGTGGATCCATTTGCAGGCAACGAAGAAGCGCAAGTAGAGCTTGTGGAATTAAACGATCCAACAATACTTGTAATTGAATAGTTCGTTGAAGATGTTGGAGTTAGCTCTCTAATTAAACAATTATGAAAGTCAGCTATAAATATATCGCCGTTTAAATCACTGGACATAGCCGTTACGTTATTGAGTTCAGCCGAGGTCGCGATTGTATTATCGCCGTTAAACCCAGAAATTCCGTTTCCGGCAATTATTGTAACTAATCCGGCATGATCTATCTTAATTACTGTTGAAGTACCGCTATCGGAATAAAATGTATCCCCATTAATATCGGTGGTGACTCCAGCCGGCGAATTCAATGGGTCATTTACAGCTAGTGTAGAATTAGTCAATAAATTATTTTTCCCGCTAATTCCGGTTCCGGCAATATCAAGTACCGGATTGACATTTCCCATAAAATAGCCATTTATATCTACAATTTCATCAACCGATGAAGTATCGGAGTTGTATAAAACCGGATTCAAACTTAGAGAACCATCTGTACTAAGTTGCATCGTTAATTCGGTGCTTACTGCAGTTGACGATGAATATAATGAAACTTCCGATACGTTTAACGGGGTTCCGCCTGGGTAGACTTCTAAATAGCCGTTATTGGTTGACGAATTATCAATTGAAGTAATAGTTGCATCTACTACATCGACACCCGTCGACGGAATGCCCGAAAGGTTGGAATCGGCACAATTAACTGATCCCAGGATTTGTACGGCTACTGGCGCAGCGGTGCTAGGGGCTCCTAAGGATCCGGGGCAGGGAATTCGTGTATCCATTACTCTTACGGGAGGGACTGCCACATATGAGTCGCCCGTAACCGAACTTAATGTATTGTAATAACCTTCTACGTCGATAATAACGTCAATTGTACCGCCAGAGTTATTTTCAATCGTCACAGAACCTGCGGAGCCTCCCGATGTTGGAACCTCTATGGTTGCTAAATTTGATACTGTCCCACCATTATTAAAATACAAATTATCAGTGCTTGGTGCAGCTGTACCACTTGGGAACAGAGTTACATAGCCCGAACCATTTCCAGTAGCATTACTGATAATCGTATAGCTCGCAGCAATTGCATTAAAATCTCCGGCAGGTGGTATCCCACTGACGTTTGGCGGAGTAAAACAAGGTAATGCTGAAGAAAAGTCAAAAGAATAACTGGAATTTGCAGCAATAGATGAGGGAATCCCGCAATTAGAACTGGATCTAGAATCGGCAACTCTAACCGGTGTAACAGAAACATATGATGCACCCGAAGCTTGTGTAGTTCCGTAATACCCCATTACATCCACATAAAGATCCACCACTCCAGTAGACGATAATGAACCATAAAAACTCACAGTTCCGCTGGACGAAGTTTGAACGGTGACTTGAGAAGCAATGTTAACAGAAGCTTCAAAATTCAGCGAGGAAGTTGGTGGGACTCCACTTCCTATAGTAGGAGCAACTGATATATACCCGGCCGAAGTTGGATTAACTGCGGTAACGTTAAGTATAACCGCTGAAATATCAGAAGCACTACTCGGAAGTCCCGAAGAAACAGCTGAAGAGGTACAGGACGAATATGCGTTTGCGGACAAAATATTTAAAGTTTCTGTAGTTGTATTTGAAAAAGTTCCGGATAACCCTTGTGGAGTTGAACAGGTAGTATTTGCAATTCGAGCCGGTTCGAGAGGGAAATAGAAACCTCCGCTATTTGGCACTTCGGGAGAAGTGGAAGTCGGTACAAAATAACCACTTATATCTATAATAAATTTTAATGAACTCGTTGGCAACGACGTGGGTGATGCTATTAAACTCAAATTTCCAGAATATGAAC
>DAIDJA010000364.1 GCA_027451605.1 Acidimicrobiales bacterium | reverse complement strand
ATCTGTCCAACGTACAACCCCAATATCCCCAAGGTACGTGCGACATTCCTGTCGAAGAACTTCCCTTTGCCGAAAGCTTGGCATAGAAGGCATCCGCTTCTTCAACTGAATCCAATTCAAGATTAATTGTTATATTGTTTCCAATTTCAACCTTTTGTCCGAGAGATTCGAGCATATCTGTTCCCATCAGTATATGTCCACCGAGAATCGGTAATTCGATGTGCAATATCTTTGAACGATCATCGACAGAAACTTCGGGCCCATCCGGCATATCTTTGAATCTGACAACCGGTAACAGTGTTTTGGTCTGAAATATTTCTGCATAAAAATTAAATGCCTCTTCGGTCGTTCCCTGAAAATTTAAGTAGGTACTTACTTTTGCCATTCGATCCCTCCGGATTTATTGTTTTTCTCAAATAATATCAGAAACGTCCAATAATTCAGATCGATCCTGAAAATTATATGATATTGATCCATTTATTAGCAAAACAAACCTCCTGTAATCTTGTAAATAATGGATATGTTTGTCCTATGTCAAAAGAAATGCTTTGAGTTGTACCTAGCCCGTACTTAATTTAGTTTAAAATGGTACTGATAAATATACCGTCGTACCGATGATTTCCGATTTATTTAGCGGTCAGGTCTACCATGGAGTCAGTTCTTGAAAAAAAGAAATAATGTAATTTGGGTTATAATTGTGTGTCTGGTGTCTTTTGGATCCCTGACTGCAGTTTTGTTGGCAGGCTGGTCTCCAAAATTGGGTTTGGATTTACAGGGTGGTCTTGCATTGACTTATCAGCCTAAACATATCGGTTCGACTTCACCTGTATCTGCCGCAGACATAAATACCACTATTAACATAATTCGCAATAGAATCGATGCACTTGGCGTGGCTCAACCCAGCGTCGATTCGCAGGGTGGAACTATTGTAGTGCAGATTCCCGGAATTAAAAATGTTGCCGCTGCAGAAAAACTAATAGGAACGACGGCGCAATTGACCTTTAGGCCGGTTCTATGTTTGGTTCCTCCATATAAAAAATTGACCGGTAAAACAGCTCAATATTCTCAGTATTTAACGACACCACCGCCTTGCACTACGGCCTATACCACAGCTCAATATGTGGCACCACAAGCAGGGCAATCAAGCGGAAGTTCAAATCCGCCTGTTACCACAAACCCATTCGCATCCTACTATCCTACCAATACCGACACGAATACCACGTCGTCAAAGACGATAGTAGTGGGGACTACCGGTTCTCCGTATCGTGTCGAATTGGGCCCGGCAGTCCTGACCGGGACCGGAGTTTCCAGTGCTGCCGCAGTTGTATCTAACGGCCAATGGCAGGTGGATGTTAACTATACGAGCATCGGCGGAGTGATATTCGACAAGTTTGCTCAACAGCAATACCATAAGTTGTTTGCTATTACTTTAGACTCTCAACTAGTTAACATGCCGCTGATGAATGCAACCAGTTTCAACGGAAGAGCTTCAATAACAGGACTTACGCAATCGGAAGCTCAAAACCTCGCCATTGAACTTAATTATGGTTCCTTACCCGTTTCATTGGTTCAACTTTCGGCACAGTCCGTAACTCCAACATTGGGCGCCGCTTCTTTAAAGGCCGGACTTTTGTCGGGTATCGTCGGACTGATTTTAGTTATGCTTTATACGATATTTTATTACAGGGGTTTAGGAATTGTAGTTGTTCTTGGGCTGGCTACAACCGGAGCACTACTGTTTGCTTTAATATCCTGGCTTGGGCAGGTACAAGGCTTAACGTTGGATTTGTCGGGCGTTACCGGACTTATTGTTTCGGTGGGTATTACAGTCGATTCATATGTGGTATATTTTGAGAGGTTAAAGGACGAAATTCGGAGCGGTAAATCGATTAGAACATCGGTCGATCGAGGCTTTAAAAAAGCCTATAGAACAGTTGTTGTTGCAGACCTTGTATCACTCATCGCCGCGGTATGTCTGTATCTGCTGTCAGTGGGAGCAGTAAAGGGTTTTGCGTTCTTTTTAGGGCTTTCGACGGTATTGGACCTTGTTACC
>DAIDJA010000363.1 GCA_027451605.1 Acidimicrobiales bacterium | reverse complement strand
GGCCGCGCGAAGGCGCGGCACTTGATCGCATCCTTCTCGGTCATCAGCAACGGACGGTCGTCGCCGAAGTCGAGGTCGGCGGCGCGGTAGGGGTGATGATCGGGAAACGCGGGCGCGGTTTTCCCACCGATTGATTTAAAATAATCGTCAAGAGAACGATTTGGATTAAATGCTTTGTTTACTTCGCTTATCTGACCCGCACATAGTTCCGAAAGTGCGTGAGCCAAAAGTGAAGCTACCGTAGACCCCAGACTCGCCGCAATTTCAGCGGATTTGGCCAATAGATAGTCGCCCGTAACGATTGCCACTAAATTTCCCCATTTTGAGTTCACGCTCTCGACATTTCGCCTGGTGTCGGCCTCATCCATTACGTCATCGTGATAGAGACTTGCCAAATGAACCAACTCAACGGAAACTGCTCCGGTTATCGCATCGGGATTTACCACCTCTGAATCGATCGAAATCACGCCGTCGTAGTTTCCAACCGATGAAAGGATCGTCAAACAGGGTCGTATCCTCTTACCCCCGGCATTAATAAGGTGAAGCGCTACTTCGTCCAAGAAATAATCTGCACCCGAAACGGATTCTCTGAGGCTAACTTCCAATCGATCTAATTCTCTTTTAAGGATGGGAAGATTTATTGAGTCGTAAATGTTTAACACTATATGGTTTTATTAAAATTGTTGGTTTAAATTAATGTTAATTAGCTTAACTATATCATGTAAATTTGATGACAAATTCAAGATTTTGTCGCATTTTAATGGTAATTTGGGAGTACACTAATAAGAACTAACCTTATTTTTTAAGGAGGAACTTAATTGTTTGAAAGGTTTACCGATAGAGCGAGACGGGTATTAGTTTTAGCCCAGGAAGAAGCACGCCTATTGAACCACAGTTTTATAGGGACAGAACACATACTTTTGGGTCTAATTAGAGAAGGCGAAGGAGTTGCCGCTAAGGCACTGGAGTCTTTGGGTATTTCCCTCGAAGCAGTAAGAGAAAAGGTAGAAGAGACTATTGGCATGCCGTCAAACAACCCTGTCGCCAGCTCTCCTCCATTCACGCCTCGGGCCAAAAAGGTTCTTGAGCTTTCATTAAGAGAAGCTTTGCAGCTGGGACACAATTATATAGGTACGGAACACATGCTTTTGGGGTTGGTTCGTGAAGGCGAAGGAGTTGCCGCTCAAGTTTTGATTCAGCTTGGTGCCGAACTACCCAAAGTTAGGCAAGTCGTTATACAGTTGATGAACGGCAGTTCAAGTCGTGAAACAGCGGGAGCATCAGTCGGTAGCGCCGCCAGCGATGCTCAAACTGGTTCACCGATTTTAGATCAATTTGGCAGAAATCTGACGGCTATGGCCAGAGAACACAAACTTGATCCGGTTGTCGGAAGAGAAAAAGAAATTGAAAGAATTATGCAGGTTCTTTCCCGTAGATCTAAAAACAACCCGGTATTGATCGGAGAGCCCGGAGTCGGAAAAACCGCTATCGTTGAAGGTTTGGCTCAAAAGATTATTTCCGATGATGTTCCCGAAACATTAAAGGGGAAACAGCTATATACTCTCGATTTAGGTGCATTGGTCGCCGGCAGTAGATATCGCGGAGATTTTGAAGAGAGACTGAAGAAGGTTCTTAAAGAAATACGAACTCGGGGTGACATAATTCTTTTTATAGATGAACTTCACACGTTGGTAGGAGCCGGTGCTGCAGAAGGTGCGATTGATGCGGCTTCTATTTTGAAGCCTATGTTGGCCAGAGGTGAACTTCAAACCGTCGGTGCCACGACAATTGACGAATATCGCAAGCACCTTGAAAAAGATGCGGCCCTCGAAAGAAGGTTTCAGCCGGTTAAGGTAGAAGAACCTACCGTATCTCACACTATTGAGATATTAAGAGGTCTCAGGGATCGTTATGAGGAGCATCACAGGGTTACCATCACCGATCAAGCTCTGATAGCTTCAGCGAACTTGGCCGATCGGTATATCTCAGATCGCTTTTTGCCGGATAAGGCAATAGATTTAATTGACGAGGCGGGGAGTCGTTTAAGAATTAAGAGAATGGATATTCCG
>DAIDJA010000362.1 GCA_027451605.1 Acidimicrobiales bacterium | reverse complement strand
GGGAGAAGATCCGGTACCTCCTCCGTCTGAGAGTCAAAAGGTTGAATGGTTCAATTTTGAAACAGCGATCAAAATAGTAGATTCTTCGAACCTACAGGCTTTGATTCAAGCAAAGCGATATTTGAAAGACGCGGCCTTGTTTGGGGAGATTTAAGTGTCCGAATCTAATTTAGAGTTGCTACTAAAGTTGCAGGAAGTTGACTGTGAATGCGATTCCATCGAGTTTCGTTTGTCTGCGATTAAGAATCATAAATATTTGAATGAATTGGAATCTAAAATGGCCGGTTTAGGTTCACAAAAGGCAATGCTAATTAAAACCGGGCAACGTCTCGATTCAGATATAACTGCAATTGAAGAAAAGGGAGAATTAATTAGGCGGAAAATTGGTGACCTAGACGCCAAATTGTACCATCAAAGAGATTTAAATCCAAAAGATCTTCAGGTTATTGCTTCTGAAATTGAGCATCAGAAAAGATTGCTCGATGAGGTAGACGATGAAGAGTTGCAATTGCTTGATAAAAGTAGCGAAGGCGAATCATCTTTAAATTATTTTCTACTTGAAGAGTCCAAAATATTGGCTCAAATTGAAAATTTAAAAACAGAACTAAATGCAGAAAGTGCGGGATTGAAGGTAAGGCTGGCTGGATTTGGTGATGAGATAGCGGAGTTGCGCGGCAAAATTAGCGAGGAATACCTAAAAATCTACGATAAAATTAGATCCACCGGAAAGCCAGTTGCAATAGGACAACTCTTAAACGGTAAATGCACGGCATGTAGCGTCGATATTGCCACAGCCGAAATAAATAAAATGACCGCTTCAAAAGACGAGTTAAATTACTGCGAGCAGTGTGGATGCATTCTTGTAATCTGAAATTTTTCAGGCGAGTAAGGAGACGAGTTAACCTGTAGGCGGGGTTCTGTCGGGTATTAAACCCGGGTGATTATCTATCTAAGCGGTCTACCAGAAGCTAAAGTCAGGACGCCAAACTTCTATATGACCTTGCTCCGGGTGGGGTTTACCGAGCCGACGAAGTTACCTTTGTCGCTGGTGCGCTTTTACCGCACCTTTTCATATTCACCTGTGTATAAACCATCGGTTACCTGTTCTCTGTGGCACTGTCCTGCAAGTCACCTTGACTGGCCGTTAGCCAGCACCCTGTCCTGTGGAGCCCCGACCTTCCTCAGCTATAAAGCCGCAATCACCCGGTTAACTCGTCTAATATTACTTTAGCTGATTTATTTTGTAGCATATACCTGCCATAATGTTATTAGAGCCAATTATTCTGAAGATATAAGTAATGAAAATGGAAGGTGAAATTAGATTGAACGGTAAGATATTCGAGCAACTGGTTATAAATTTAAAGGAGCGGTCCGAGGATTTAGATGTTTATATCCCATCGGTTTTTATTCTTCCTCAAGATTCTGAAAAAAATAGATTTATAAAAAGATTTAAGAGTTGGGTAATTGTCTACCTTAAAATAGCTGAAAAGTCCGAAAGTCAGATCATAAATGATTTAGTCTTGGGAATAATTGCCTCAAACAGGATACCTCAATCGGCAAAGATTGATCTACAGCTGAAATTGGTTCGGGAGTGTTCTAACATACTACGGGGGTTAAGGGTCGGCGCTGTCGTAAAGGCAGACAATAAGTTGACAGGCGATACTTACAACGGAAACGCCGCATGAAATTAGTGTGTCGCCGGGTTGACTTGGACAGTTAATTATGAGTGAAATATTGCCTAAAACTCTATTCGATAAAGATGTTCTTGAACCGGCCCTATCGGTAACCGAGCTGTTTCTAAAATTAGACCATGCCTTAAAACTGTCGTTTGGATCACCGATCTGGATCAGAGGCGAGATCAGGGATAGAATGACCGTTAAAAACGGTGTTTGCTATTTTGATCTTTCAGACCCTGAATCGAAAAACAGTTATGCGCCGACAATTAATTGCGTGATCTGGAAGGAAAGCTATTCGAAAATTGAAGCTCAACTACGTGCAAATAAAGTGAGCATTAACAAGGGAAGTGTGATCAAACTTAGGGGGGTCGTTAAGTATTTTCCGGGTAGATCGACCATTCAG
>DAIDJA010000361.1 GCA_027451605.1 Acidimicrobiales bacterium | reverse complement strand
TGGATATTCGTTTACTTCAGGAGACAATGCAACCGCCACTGAAATTAATACGCCTACTTCGATCGCCGTAGATGCCAATTCTGATATCTATATAGCTGATCCACACAATTCAATTGTTTGGCAAGTAGAACCAAATGATCAAATGTCAATTTTTGCCGGGACGCCTGGACACCTGGGATTTAGTGGCGATGGCGGACTTGCAACTTCGGCCGAATTGGATTTTCCTATTGGGGTATCAGTAGACCCATATCAAGAGGGAATTGCAACAAGCTCTTCTAATCAACCTATACCTGAGGGTCGTGTTGTTATTAGCGACTATTTGAATAATCGAATACGAGAAGTTACCGGTGGATTTATTTTCACGATCATGGGAAACGGTTCTGCTGTAGACGATCCGAGCGGTGATGTATCAGATATATCGCTTTATCAACCTAGAATACCCTTTATTAATACTTCCGGTGACTTATTGGTAACTAGCAGCTCCAATATAATCTATGAAGCACCGGACTTAATAAATAGTTCTCTAAATATTAATGAACAATCAAATGAACCATTTCCGGCAGTTGATACTGTTGATCAAAACAATCAAGAGGTCTATGGTAATTCTAACTTAGGGAATAATTGGGCTAGTGGCGATGGAAGTTATTCGACTTTATTGCCAAACGGTGAAATAGCCTGGACTTATTCAGATTCATGGCTAGGTCCGGTTACAGGTACGCATTCCTCCGGCGAGAATAATTCAAATATGCTAGGCAACCAATTGGTAATACAGCAGTCATCGGTGTCTCCGGTAAGAAAAAATATGGTCGATAGTACTGAAGCGAATTCAAAGGTTAGACTTTATTTTGATCCGACAGGTGTCTCCAGGTCCAATGATTGTGTCTATGTTGGAGGAAGTCAAGTCGTAGATTTAAGCGGTGTTGAGACTTTGCAAACAATAGTATATGTACTAACTGCAACTAGCGGCTGTACCAATTTACTCAGTATTTACGTCGAAAATACTCCTATAAATAATCTTCAAAGTGGTCCGGCAACTAAACAAGATATTTCATCTGTAGCGGCTAATTATATCGTTAATCTTGGTTACAATTCAAGCGGAGTGATATGTGGTTCAAGTTCCACAACTACCGGAAATTTTGGCAGTGACATTCAAACCGTAAATGGAATTACATATATTTACGGTTATGCCGGTTGTAGTAATTTAACTGGTTTGGGTGGTTATATGTCCATAGCTCGACTAAACGGAACAAATGATCTTACACAAACTGGCGACTGGCAGGTGTGTACCTCACTGTCATCGACCTATCAGTGCAATTCTTGGAGTTCGCCCGGTTCTACGGTCGTGCCTTTATTTCAGTCAAATACGACATGCGGTTCTAGTTCTAGTCTGTGTCCATATAGTTATGCGGGAGGTGAGTACAGTGTCGTCCCGTCGGCTAATAATGAATTCAGAGCCGTAAGTTCTTGGGGAGGTATTTTTGATATTTATATCTCTACGGCAACCAGCGTATCCGGACCATTTACGGTAAATTATCACTTTACTCCACCTGAAAATGGGTTTTCTTACAATATTTACGCTTATAATGAAGGTGACAGTTGTACACTGGATGCATATAATGCCAAAGAGCACCCCGAACTGGAAAGAAATGGTGATATTGTAATTAGTTACAATGTAATACAAATGGGAGGTAGTTGCACTACCACTCCTCCGAGTGCAGCCAATGTCGATAACTACAGGCCAAGGTTCATAAAGCTAAACCTTTTAAATTCTTAGATAAAATTAAAAGAGGAGTAATGAAAATGAAAAGGCTATTAAAATTTGATAAATGGTTTAAATACTCTAAAGAAAACCGAATTAAGCTTATTTCGATAGGACTGGCTTCCGTGATTTTATTAACTTTTGCATTGGTGTTTTCTTCTTCGTCGACAATGTTTTCCAATAAAACCGAAAGTCAACGATTATCCGCAAAGTTTTCCAAACCAATAACCGGCATCGCCACTACCAGTACGACATCAAGGTCGGCTTTACCGACAGAAACTACATCACCACCTAAATCGATAACTGTAAGTTCCACAATATCAACAACGACA
>DAIDJA010000360.1 GCA_027451605.1 Acidimicrobiales bacterium | reverse complement strand
AACCGGCTACGAATAACGGTAAATTCAATGGTGGCATACTGCTGCGAGCGCAGTTCCATGGAAGAGGCCTACAGTGAAGCAGTAAAATTGGTACCTTTCGCAGTACCATCAAGGGCTGTGCTGGCATTTATCGGCAACAGCCCAAACTCCAATAAAAGAGTCCTGGGGTTTTGGTCAGAAGAGCCGCTTAATCCAAAAGATATCTTAGATGACGAAGAGCTTCAAAATATTGTAGTAAATTCGTCGATCAAAACAACGCCCAAATATCTGGTAATACCTGCGGGGTTCACTGAAATAGGCGAGATATTTTTGGTGGTATTAAGAAAAAGGGCATTGGGTTATGCTTCTCGTTATCCTGATGAAGTTTCCTATTTTATCGGAGGCGGACTGCTCAGAATAAACTCGGAAGTAACAAATTTAAGCAGACTTACCAAAGAAAGTCTGACCGACTCCCTCACAGGCCTTGCCAATAGGAGAGCACTTGAGCTCAGACTTGACGCCGAAGTGAGTCGGGCGTCAAGGTCTAACTCCCCTTTAACCGTCATCATGTTGGATCTTGACAATTTCAAGAATATAAACGATACATACGGTCATCAACTTGGGGACGAAATACTTAAAAATCTTGCTACCTTATTAACTGCAAGAATCAGAGGTCAGGATATGGCAGCAAGATATGGCGGTGAGGAATTTTTGTTAATCCTCCCCGAGACAGATATTAGAGGAGCGGTTAATTTGGTGGAAGAGTTGATGGGAGGGTCAAACCTAATAACTGATCCGATAGAATTTAACGAACCTATTTCAATAACATTCTCTTGCGGTATTTCGTTGCTCAACCCGAAAGAAACAGTTGAATCAATTGTATTCAGAAGCGACCAAGCCCTATATCAGGCCAAACGAGCGGGCAAGAATCGCTACGTTGTTTCAGAACAGCAGTCAGTTTCGCAGGATTAATACGCCGATATTGTCAACGCTAAACCTTCAATAACTTCAATTTTTATCTGACCGCAATTTAGTCGGATCCAACGGTGCCGATTTTTCTAATTCGCAAACAGTTCCCGGTTCTTAGATCCGTTAAGAGTTTTATACATTGACTTTTGGGCCTTATAAATATTTTTGAATTCACCGTACATTAACTCATACATCTTTCGATTATTAGAATCAGGTACAAACTTCTCTTTTATTTTTACATTGTTTTTTATTTCTTCTTTAGTCACTTTAGAGAGATAGTAACTTGCGAAAAGTGCCGCTCCTCTTACATTGGCATACAAAGGTTTGTCTATTTGCCATATCTCGGTATTCATAATGTCGGCGTGAATTTGGCACCATTCAGAAGAAACCGCACCGCCCCCAATGAATCTGATTGGGCCGGTGGGACGCTTGACAAAATGTTCTACGGCATCTTGCATCCATTTGGCATTAAAGGCCACACCTTCAAATACCGCCCGAAGCATATCTGCTTTCGTAGATTCCAACGAGAGATTCAAGAATGAACCTCTCAAGTTGCGATCATCAATAGGGCATCTCTCCCCGCCCAACCAAGGAGTAAATATTGTTCCGTTCGCCCCGGGCTTAGTCATAGAAACCATTTCATCTAGGTGCTGATATGTTACTCCTTTGGAATCAGTTTCGTTAAAGAGCGAATCTTTAATCCACTGCAAACAAATACCGGCAGTATCGTGATTATTGGCGAGCATATACTTATTTTTCATCGGACCCGGTACCGTGGCAATCTGTCTTAGCGGATCAGTTTTCTTTTTATCCACATGACAGGATAGCCACGAAGTTGTAGATATTGCCATGTGAAATTCATAGTCATCCAAACCCCCCGAGCCCATACAGGCTGAAAGCAGATCAGGAGTGCCGGCGACAACCGGCGTGCCTTCCTGAATACCCATTTCCGATTCAACACTCTTAGAAACGGCACCTGCAACAGATCCGATAGGAATGAGTTGGGGTAGTTTGGAAAAGTCCCTTGTCGTGATATTAACCAATTCCTTGGAATATTTAGTGTTGGTTAGATCCCTGATATCGACCAGCCATGAAAGAATCATGGAGGCGGCAGTTGCCTTTGCTTCGCCGGTAAAGCAATACGTCA
>DAIDJA010000359.1 GCA_027451605.1 Acidimicrobiales bacterium | reverse complement strand
CATTCCGTATTTTAGGGGGTTTCTGTGGCCGCTGGCGCAGTGAATTACCTTAGGAATCTCCGAAGTCAAAGTGCTGCTCGCACAAACGGCAATAATGTTGTCTACTACTATATCTACGGGAATTACGTCAATCGTGCCTTCAGGCACACCCGGAAACTCTTTTAGCAAACCTTTAGCATAGGATATGATGATTGGTTCGGCCATCCTGAAGCCCCGAATCCATCCGGGGTATGGAAATTTTAGAGAAGATTCTATTATCGACGGTCTTACGATCGTAAATCTCTCGTCTTTTATGTTGGAAGTTAAAAGTCTCTCTCCGAGACATTTTGTAAAAGCATAAGCGTCCGGCCAACCCAGCATCTGAGCCCTTTTTATTCCGGCTTGTACGATTGAGCTTTTTACCCAATCCTGCCTTATGGACTCGGCCTTTTTGGACAGTATTGGCTTTCCCGCAGCTCCAAGTTGATGCTTGGCTTCTTTTTCGAAATCGATGATCTTTTTTTCGGAACGCGATTCAAGTTCAAGGTCTTTTCTCAAGTTGCGAGCGAATTCAACTTCAGCGTTAATATCGACTTCTATCAAATTTGGATCTGACGACGGCATTGACTCTTTTACCAGACCACGAAGTCCTCCCGAGACGTATGCCGTTGACACTGCAACTAAGTGAACCGGTTTTTTGTTGCCGTATTGTTCTTTTGCGATTCTTATAGTACTGAGAACGCGTGAGGGCCCCAATAGGTTAATTTCTACCGCCTGATCCAAAGGGGCGTCAAAAGAGACAGCGGCGGCAGAATGAATAACTATGTCGCAATCCGATAGAGCTTGTAAATCATCGTCGTTTAATCCGAGACCGTCTCTCGATACGTCTCCGGCGAGGGCGTGAACTCTTTTGGATATCGCAGTGTCAAATTGGTCACCGTGAAGTTCTCGTAGAATTTTAAAGCAATCGTTTTTAAGAATTTCTTTGGATATTCGATCTTGCGCCGTAACTTTTTGGCCGGGTCGAACCAGTAAGTATAGTTCGCAGCTGTCATTGAGGTGTAAAAGACGCTCGACAAGGGCCGTCCCTAAAAAGCCGGTTGCGCCGGTAATTGCAATTTTTTTATTATTTAAATTCTCGGTAATCAACTGAATGGATAATTGGCTGTTGACGATCACAGGCATATTGCCTTACAAGAACATCCTTGCATCAAATTTCGTCCTAACCATTTTAGGTTATTTTTTCTTACCCGAAGATTTGGGTGGAGTATATCGACTGTTGGGTTTTGGAATACTTTTTTTGATGTCCCCTTCCGTTTTGGCCTCTGATTCTGATTTCTTTTTTCGGAAAAGGCTTCCGGTTGGCCCAGCCATGCGTTGGGGTCGTGAATCTTTTGGGGTATTTTGTTTCACCTTATAAGCGTTATATCCAACCACGCCGGCTAGAGCTATATAGATCAATCCGTAGGGAGTAATGAGGCCGAGAGCAAATGATGCCAATACAGCCGCCACGATTATCGGAGCACGTCTCTTTATCCAAAAAGTTGCAACGAACATAAAAATGGCGATAACTGCCCATAAGACGGCATGTTCGTAAGCTGACGTCTTAAGAATCGAAGCCACATTCTTACCGTAGGTTTTTATATCGCTCTTTGTGGGTTTATAAACCTGAGCTGAGACTGTTAATAATACCGTGAATAAAATCAACAGCCCGGAGGCAATCGCCGAAAAGATTGTCTCTTTTTTGCTTAAAAAATAAAATGCCTGGGGGTTAAAATCCTTTGCCTGAGAAACCTGAGTACCGTCACCGGACTTATCGGAGATTTCCAATTCGGCTGCAGGTGAATTTGTCTCAGGTTGGGAAGAACCGGAGTTTCTTGCCTGCAAAGTGGGATCATCATCAATTAACTTAGGAAATTTAAGATTTTCTCCGCCGGTCAGGTTAGAGGTTGATCCGGAACTGTTTTTGAAAGGTTTCTTAGCCATTGTTACTAATAAGTTTACAGTAGTCAGCCGACGTAATTTATAACGCTTCGGACATTAAAGCCATTTGTTTCGGATAGAACCGTCAAATGCTTGGCGGGGGATAGTTCATTCATCTCAGATATTAATATCTCGTCAACGTACAGATCCGAG
>DAIDJA010000358.1 GCA_027451605.1 Acidimicrobiales bacterium | reverse complement strand
GTCTTTACCGCCAGGCTCGGAGTAGCGCCTTCGACAATAGAGTTAATCGCTGAAACTACCGCAAAACTACCGACCTCGGTATCTCTACCGCTTCCACCGTTTATGCATGCAGCATCTCAATGGGCTGCAATCGGCACTTTACTTGCAGGTTTTACAGTAGCGATACCTCAAAATACCGACCATTTGGATCCAAAGGATACTTGGGAAACCGTTCAGAGATTCAAGGTGGAATCAATGGTGATAGTTGGCGATGCTTTTGCGCGCCCGCTGTGTCAGGAACTTGAAAACAACAGTTATGACCTGTCGTCTTTAATTATGATAGCTACCGGCGGAGCCGCAACTTCCAGGGAGATTAAAGAAAAGTTACTTTCACTTATACCTTCAGCCATGGTAATTGATATCGGTGGATCATCTGAGTCGGGAGCAATATTAAGTAATATATCTACCAGAGGGTCGACAGTTTCGACCGGAGATTTCTACCCTCAACCCGGGGTTTATGTATTGGATGAATCGATGACTCAAATATTAAGGCCGGGAGATGATATCAACGGCTGGCTGGCAAAGTCCAATCCAATACCTCTGGGATACTTGGGGGACGAAGAAAAAACAAAGCGAACATTCATAACCGTCGAAGGTACAAGAATGTCGGTTTTGGGAGACCGCGCAAGACTGTTGGACAATGGCCGCATAGAGCTTTTAGGGAGGGAATCGGTAACAATTAATACCGGCGGTGAAAAGGTATTTGCCGAAGAGGTTGAAGCTGCTTTAATGTCACACCCTGCCATAAAAGATACTATTGCAGTTGGCAGACCGAGCCAAAGATGGGGAACCGAGGTCGTCGCCGTTGTTGCAATATACCCTGATAAACTTTTCAGCCAAGACGATGTCATCTCATTTATTTCAAATAAACTTGCAAATTACAAGGTGCCAAAAGAACTGATAGTCGTAAACGAAGTAATGCGAAGTCCGGCGGGAAAGCCCGACTACACGTGGGCGCGCAAAATCGCCGCCGGTTCAATTAAATAAATATCACACTTAAGTTAAGTGGTCATTCCGGTTTGCAGTATGGCCAATTAGTCAGTTGTGGACCATTTGTAATCTGATTGGGACAGGGTGGATATGTTTGCAAGCAGGTAACCCCATTGGAACCATTTTGCCATAACCAACATGACTCATTGGGGTCCGCTATTCTATCGGGGGCAATTGAGTGCATCTGAGTTACGGCATTTACAAAGGTTGTCCACGGTACATCGGAGGTGGAGACCAAACCAAAATCAGAGTTTTCCCCATCAAACCGACCTCCCGGCGGTTCATCCACATACTCAAACCAAAAATCACCGACGACATACGGCGAATTATATAGCGATGTCACGTAATTCGTATAAGCTGCTGCCCGTGCACTTTGATTGGGATAAGTAGGATAGATCGGAGGCCATGAATTGGGATCATTTCCACCGGAAGCCCTAAATGAGTATTCTCCGATAATAATCGGCATATTCAGATATTTCTCAATACCCGCCAAGTTGTATTGAGCTTTTATGTATGAAGGCCAAATACTTGGCAACAATTTGTTTATTAATGGAATTACGGCATAATCGTCTATACTAAAACAGTTCACGTAGTTTTTAGCAACTTCCAGCAAAGATTTAGTAGTAAGCTGAGCAATCATCTTAACACCCAATATCATATGATTGGGATCCACGGATCTAATTGCTGCAGTTGTAACACTAAAATATCTCTGCGCAAGGGCAGTTTCAAAACCGGAAGGATTGTGAATATATCGCATTGCTACTGCTCGACCCGGTGAACCTTGGGGCAATTGTAAATATGCATCCAATAGAGTCGCCTGACTGGTCCAATCCGGTCCCCAACGCAATTCGCTGTCCGTAAAATAACCCACTAAATTAGGATCATTTTTATAAGGGGCTACCTGAGACTGAGCCTGTTGATATGCACTGGTAACAAACGATGGAGCGAACCAATCCGAGCCGCTTGCCATAGACAGAAGAATTGTGTAGGGCATTTTATCGTAAAGAGTTGAGTCGCTCCAAGGTCCCAGAGTATTGAATCCCCATGATCTGAGTTGCTGAACTGTTGCAGTCTGCCATGCTGCATTTGACGAATATTTCGCGGCAATAGCTTGG
>DAIDJA010000357.1 GCA_027451605.1 Acidimicrobiales bacterium | reverse complement strand
CAGACTAATCAGGCATATGTATATTCAAATGATAATCCCGTGGGGAACTGGGATCCGAGCGGGGAATGTCCATTTGCAAATAATCCCGCTGGTTTGGAGTCAATTTGTATCCACGACTGGGAAGGCGTTCTTTTTTCAATTTTTGCCGGAGCGGAAGTTACTACGACTCCGCAAACGCTGGGGCAAATTACCTGTAAGTTAACGCTAAATTTATTTTCTGGTTGTAAGCCGACTCAAGAAGCTCTTAATAATGCGAATACATTTGGTTCGTTTGCTTTTAAGTATCCCAGTTGGCCCGCATATGCTGAGGCTTTCGGAGCACAATGGTTGTTGTATACAGGATTGTTGAATAATACTTCTGGCTGGTGGTTTGAAATGGATAATTATCTCGCCAAAAATATCGGTCGCGGTGCTTTATGGAATCAATATAAAAAACATTCAACTGTTCATAATTGGGCTGTTGCGCATGATAATAATTTGATTGCGGATTGGAATCGAAATAATAGTGGGTTTTTTCAATTGCCATTTGTGCAACAACAAGTTGCACTTGGTTTTATGTGCGGAGCAATGGCTCTTGACAAGCTTATTCCTTGGTACATGTAATGAAGCAAAGTTTAAGAATTAGATCCTGTTTATTTTTGGCAATTTCAGCTATTTTGCTGGCTAGCTGTTCAAGTTCGGGGGTTTCTCAGCCGTGGTCTGCAAGATATGATAATGCAAATGGTGGCTGGACACCTAAGATTGTTGCCTCATCGGGGAGCCTATTGTTTTCAGTAACCCGGAGTGTTACATCGACTGCCATATTTACAAGAACCTCTCAGAACAAGTATGGGATAACCGCTATATCCGATAGTCCAATGTTAGCTGTTTCACCTAACGGTGAATATTTAGCTTATTCTGATGAGGGTTTGTTGGACAATAGCGGGGGACTCTACGAAAGTTATGACAATAATGGATGGACAAAACTGATAGATTCAAATGATCCGAATGTAAGCGCTCTTGCCTCTTTCTCTCAATCGACAAATTCTACGATGGCTGTAGACAATTATGGAAACATTTTTTATGTCGCTGAAGTATCTCCCGGCGAAGATAATCAAAATGGGCTGGCTCCGGGGAATTATTTAATAATGGTTAACAAATTTGGAGTCATGACTAAATTATTATTTAGTAGCCTTATAGATGATTTTAGTTTAAATTATAAGTCACCTTTACTCGCAGTGTCCATGGAGCACAATCAATTGAGCGAACTGGCAATTTATAACTACGAAACTCATCGAATTTTATTTACATGGAATAAAAAAGACGTTCAACAGGTACTTTGGACTTATGACGGCAGACTACTGTATTTTATTGCGTGGTCGGTTTCAACAGATCCTAATGTTAATGGAAATTTTGTTTCCCAAGTACAACCTTCGGCTTTATATGAATATAATAACAGTTCTGTCGTAAGAATTATCGGGTCATTTCACGACTTATCTCCCGGATCAGATCTAGCTGTCGATCCTGGCAACGACAATTTTATAGCTTTATTGGGATGGCAGTCAGGGGGAACGGTTGGAGCCTCGACGCTTTGGCTTTTGAATACGGCTGCTAAAACATCATCCTTAATCAATTCCTACCAGAATCAGAGCTTTAACGGTGATCCCTTCGGATTCTCAGCTAATGGGAAGTTTTTAGCGTTTTCTGCTACGTTGAGCGGATATTCCGAAGTAGGTATTTATAATATTGCTTTAAAAACCAAAGTATATCCCTTCAGTCAAACATATTTCAGTTACTCAGATTTAGTAGGAGATGCTGCTTGGAATAATAATCAATTTGTTTATGAAGTTGGCTACAAGCCAAACAGGTGTGTAGGCGTTTGCAGAGCTACATTTGTATCCTATAGCCCGGAACAAAACAAATTAACTGTATTGGCAGAAAGGCCCGGAGCCAGACAAGCACGGGCTATAGGATTATGTGGAGTAGATGGTGGACTGAGTTGTTGATAGCAAACAAATGAATAAGTCCGACCTTCACTCGAATATCACCATTGTTGATTTGAATGTTGCACTTCATTGTCGAATCCAAGACGGAACAAGAGACAATAATTCCAATTTACTTAAAGAAAGTATGTCATTTGGCTACTGTAACGGGGGTCAGTTAACA
>DAIDJA010000356.1 GCA_027451605.1 Acidimicrobiales bacterium | reverse complement strand
CCCAAATCCCAATTTGAATAGCAGTTACTCCGATGAAGTTACCGTGAGTGTCCCGATAAGTCTTGGCCCGATAGTCTCACTTGCCGCCTCGGCTGATCAAATTAGCTTGGATCTGATTGGGAAATAAGATGCCGGTTATTTCAGTAATTGCAACTAAAAGGTCGCCCGGATCAACTTCTATTGCTCTAATCATTAGTTCACTTCTAAAGGCTTACTATGAAGATTCAGTATTTTTAGAGGCGGATCCGGCGGGAGGTGATTTGGCACTCAGATTTCAGCGATCGTCCAGACCCGGCTTAATTACTTTAGCCGCTGAAAGGAAATCAATTACAGCTGAACTTTTAAACGATCATTGCCAATTGTTTAAATCACTGAAAATCATTTTTGGCACTCAAGGGTACGAGCAGTTTGCTTTAGTAGACAAAACACTTAAAGAAACAGTTGATTGCTGCGTTAAAGGCAATGATTCCTTAATGGTTGTAGATCTTGGTCGTTGGATACCGGGAATTGAGGTATCCAAAGCCTTACTAAAAGCTTCTGAATGTGTGGTGCTTGTCGTGGATAATAGCCCGGGAGGAATTGTGTCAGCTAGATCCATCCTCGGGAGCATTAACAATGATTTTGATAAACCAAATGTTTTAATCTGTTCAACCGGATTACAAACATTTGAAATTTCTGAAGTCGAGTCATTTCTTAAACATGATGTCATTGGTGTTATCGATGAGCCCTATAAAGTAAGCGAGTTGCTTTTGGAATTTGATGGGAGTTTAGTCAAAATAAAAACCGACCAAAGCAGGGCGTTATCCGCCTTTCAGGAACATTTGCTCCTAAGTATTGGTAAACCGATAACACCAGAAATTCCGGTTTCGCAAGAGCTTCAACATACAGTAACTCAAGCCGGTATGGGTAAGGAAGCTTCATTCCGAAATCGATTTTTCAAAAGGGGTAGTTCTACATTTGAGGAGTTAAGCACTAAATATATCGATGAGAAGGACTTTGAAACGTCTGACGGCGGTCGAAGTGAATTTGATGAAAATGAATTAATGGAGTTAGTGGAGGAATAGTTTATGGCATCGATTTCGTTGGGTGAATATGAATTTTCTAATTTGGAAACTGTTGACGACATAAAGTTGGAAGTCTCAAAGAGAGTGAGTTTATTTGAAGAAAAGCTTATGACCGTTGAAGATAGAAAAGAGATGACCTATCAGGTTATTTCTGACATTTTAAAAGAGCGTGCCGCTAATATGCTGTCAGCAGGACTTCCGATGCCGACGTTGGAAGAAGACAATGTATTAACTCAAGCCATTATTTCTTCAATGTTTGGAATGGGAAATTTACAGTCATATCTCGAAGACGAACAGATTGAAAATATCGATATTAACGGACCTGACGATGTATGGCTAACATATGCCAATGGTAAAAAAATCAGGGCCGGAAAAATTGCCGAATCTGACGAAGACTTAATTGATAGTATTCGGGCGATTGCCACCAGAGCCGGTTTGGCTGAGAGGCGTTTCGATTCCGCATGTCCGGAACTGGACATTAGACTGCCGGATGGTAGCAGACTTTCCGCATTAATGGAAGTTTGCAAACATCCGGTAATTTCAATACGAAAGCACCGGTTTGTTGATATTACGCTTCAAGACGAAATAAAGTTAGGACTTTTGGATGAATTTTGCGCAAGTTTACTCAGTGCTTGTGTCAAATCAGGCAAAAATATCATTATTGCCGGGAGAACTAATTCGGGCAAGACTACTCTTCTACGGGCTTTAGCTAACGAGATACCTCCCGCGGAAAGAATTATAACAATTGAGCAAAGTCTCGAATTGGGAATTAATGAGTTAACCCAACGTCATCCGGATTGTATAGCACTTGAAGCTAGACTCCCAAACGCAGAAGGTATCGGTGAAATCTCTATGGCAGATTTAGTTAGGCGTTCCTTGAGGATGAACCCGGACAGAGTGATAGTGGGCGAGACATTAGGGCCTGAAATAGTCGCACTGTTAAATGCCATGAGTCAAGGTTTCGGATCACTGGCAACAATACATTCGGACAGCTCATTTGGGGTCTTTAACAGGATCGCATCCTATGCGGCTCAGTCGGCAGAGAGGCTGCCGATGGAGGCTACAAACTTATTAATTGCAAGCTC
>DAIDJA010000355.1 GCA_027451605.1 Acidimicrobiales bacterium | reverse complement strand
GAAAGTCTGCTCAACTGCCAGTTCAAATCCAAATCCGATAAGAGAGATTCCTGCATCTTAAGAAACTGCTGCTGTTGTTGGTCTGTCATCGATTCCAACATCTGCTGTGAAGCTGCCATTTGAGCCATCAAAAACTCAAGAAGCTCATTTAAATTGTTGAATTCCCCGTCGAATAGATCCCCATATTCTTGCATGAATTTTTTAAAGTCCTGATCGATGTTTTCGTTGTTTAGATCCTTTTCTATCATTGCATTGATGGCATCTAAGGCGTCCCGAATTCGTTGCATTGAAGCTTGGTCCATTGAATCGACGGCTTTTTGCATATTGTCCAGATATCTCTCCAAGAGTCTCTGCGATATCTCCTCTTTAAGTTCGTTAAAGAGCTCTTCGGCGGCTTGGGACGTGAACTCATAGTCGTTCAGGGAGTTGATTTTCGTGGCGATATCGTCGCCCAAGAACTCCAGTTTGAGTTCTTTCATAGTCAAAGCCTCTTTCGAAATTTCTTTCTGACGGGTGTTCGTTGAATTTTCCAAAAGATCTTTTAAGTTATTAAGCTGACTTTTTTCCAAATCCAAGATAGTGTCCAGCTTTGACTCTACGTCATCGTAGATCATTAAGGGATCTACTCTGTCTTTTAGTTGTTGCTTTTTTTCTTTAATGGCATCTAATATGTCTTCAATCCCCATAACGGTAGTCCCGTCGTCTTTGGTGAAGCCTTGCCTTAATAGTCTTCTGAGTGCCGCCGCCACATCCCCGTGAAAAATTATATCGTCGGTAATTTGGTCGATCAGATCTGTTTCGTCGACAAACTGCGATTCTTGGCTTCCGTCCCACCTCGAATAGTTAAAAGCACTTGATGATGAGCTCATGGGGTTCTAATTGTCTTATATTTTGTTATGTTATTTATTGAACTTTAAATCAATTTGTCTGGTCGTGTAAGTTGAAGAAGATCCGGTTGAACTCTTGTTAAGCCTTTTCTTCAGATGCAGTCCCTCTAAGATAAATTCCACCGTAGTTGCCACAAGCGACGGATTCTTTTTTAGTTCGGCGTCTGAATTGGTATTAAATGCAAATACGGGATCCATCTCTCCCGTTATATAAACGACAGCCTTTTTGAGTTCGGGGTAATTGTCTAAGGCTTCAATATAATGGCTGTTGGGAAGATCATCGGCGCATTCAATGACCAGGCCATTGTCAAAAAGGGCGACAATCGGACCGACCATTTCGGGTGCTACCAGTTCGTTGAATACGTATAAAATAGCGTTGTTGAGGGTTTTATCAATTATCGATGTGTCTTCGTCATCAAATGTCTCGAGCTCAACCTTACCTAAGGTGGAATCTATCAGACAATTTAGGTCACTGATTCTTATAGAGGTCTCTGAATCACCGTTTACGATGGCCCTTCTAATGGCATTCGATGCCGCAGTCTCCAAATTCGAAAGTGTCAGCCTTACCGACACGCCGGAGTGCTGATTTACACTCGAGCTTTTTCTCAGCAGTTGCGTGAATCCAGCGACTATATCTTTAATGAATCCGGTCTGTTTAAATTCGATTCCCTCGGGCACGTTGATTGAAGTAAATCTATCCATTATTTCTATTTCGGTATCCAAATCCAATGGATAGTGGGTTCGAATTTGTGCCTTAAATCGGTCTTTGAGCGGAGTAATTATTCTACCCCTTGAGGTATAGTCTTCGGGATTTGCCGTTGCCACAAAAAGTAGGTCTATAGGTATTAAAAACTTGAAAGATCGAATTTGAAAGTCTCTTTCTTCCAAAATGTTAAATAGCCCAACCTGTATTCTCTCGGCAAGATCGGGAAGTTCGTTTATCGCAAAAATGTTGCGGTTTGAGCGGGGTATTAATCCGTAGTGCAGCACCTCTTCGTTTGAAAGGTGACGTCCTTCGGCAACTTTTATCGGATCGATCTCTCCGATAAGATCCGCAACGCTTATATCCGGAGTGGCAAGTTTTTCGGTAAAGCGCATGGAGGCTTCAATCCACTCGATCTCGGTATCGTCTCCGAATCGATCGATTTGCCTTTTACCGAAAAAAGAGATTGGGCACAGAGGATCGTCATTTAGTTCCGAACCTTTGATAACCGGGACAAACGGATCAAGTAACTCGGTAAGGGACCTAATCAACTTGCTTTTG
>DAIDJA010000354.1 GCA_027451605.1 Acidimicrobiales bacterium | reverse complement strand
AATTTAAAGGTCGAAGAAATACTATCGGATCTAAAGGTTTAACCTTCCCTTAGAATATAATTTAAGAATCCGAATTAGCCTGATGTGCTGTTATAGGAGCTTTAAAGGGTCAGTCAATAAGTTAAGAAAAAAGTTTTAAGATAGCGGCTCTGTCGTTTTTTCCGAGTGCGGTTTTAGGGAGTTCTTTGATAAACTTAATCTCTTTGGGAATTGCCCAATTCGGAAGCTCCGATTTTACAGCTTTGGTTATGTCTTCTCCTGTGAGAGACAATGAGTCAACTTTAACAATTGCGGCCGCGATTTTTTGACCCCACTTTTCGTCGGGGATACCCAGTACGGCTGCTTCCGTTACTCCTTGGATATTCACAATCAGATCTTCCAGTGTTTTTGCCCATATCTTTTCCCCACCGGTATTGATCAGGTCGTCTTTTCGACCAAGAATTTCCAGGTTGTCATCTTTGATGCGCCCGCAATCGGAAGTTACAAAGTACCCATCTTTTAAAGCGGGATCAATACCGCAAGTCGATATGACATACTTGTTTGTCGATTGATCCCATTTGCTTCTGTAGCCCCGTAAAAGCGTGGGGGACTTTATCTCTATCAACTGCGTTTCGGGCTGAATTTTGACGGATACACCCTTTAGACACGTGCCGTTATATACTATACCGCCCCCGGTTTCGGTAAGGCCGTATGTTAAATGGATATTCTTTTTTAGATTCTTCGGGCCTGCCATGCCTCCCAAGACTATAGCTTTATAAGAGTCGGATTTAACCCTATCCAGTACGCTTGCAACTAAAGAAATTAAGTTATAGCCATCTTTATTTAAGGTAGCCAATGTTGGTTCGTTAATGGTATCTGTAATAGCCACAGGAATATCTTCCAAGAGAGACCGTATTACAACTCCCAAACCCCCTATATGACTCAACGGAAGACATGCTATCCACTTATCTTGATTCGGCTCTACGTTTAGGTGACGATTAACCATTTCGGCGTGATTCAAAAGTGAATCAAAGCTATGTATCACGGTTTTGGGATAGCCGGTGGTACCCGAAGTTGACATTATCAGGGCATCGTTTTCGGCAATCGGAATTGAATCGTCCAGCTTATGCAATCCGTCAGAATTTAACAGGTATCTGGGTTTCACTGAATTTAGAGTTTTGGCCTTAAGGTCTTCGTTAAAGCGCCGATCGAGGACAAAGATTGCGTCTCCGTTTCCCCAAATGGACTTTATGGTATCAAAAATTTTCTGATCTTGAGGTAAATCTATAGCGACGAGTTCGTGCACAAGACAATTTTAGTAATTGAAAATGTTGATGGTTGCGGTAATGAAAATTAAAGAATTCCTTAAAATTTAAATCGGATGTCAGTAAGTTCGGCTTACGCGTCTAATATATGAATTATGAAAATTAGAAAATTGGGATCATTGGAAGTGTCCGCAATCGGTTTGGGTTGCATGGGCATGTCGGAATTTTACGGACAAACCGACGACAGCGAATCTATAAAAACCATACACAGAGCCCTTGATTTGGGCTGTAATTTTTTAGATACCGCTGATATGTACGGACCGTTTAAAAATGAAATCTTAGTGGGAAAAGCTATAGCCGGTCGTAGAGACGAAGTAGTTTTGGCTACAAAGTTTGGAAATCAGCGTGATGATGCCGGAAACTTTTTGGGAGTAAACGGTAAGCCCGAATATGTTAAGGCAGCGTGCGAAGCTTCATTAAAAAGACTTGGAGTCGATTACATAGATCTGTACTATCAGCACCGAGTGGATACTACTGTCCCGATTGAAGAAACAGTTTCGGCAATGGCTGAATTGGTCAAAGAGGGAAAAGTTCGTCACCTTGGTCTCTCCGAAGCTTCAGCTTCGACGATACGACGGGCAAACGAGGTTCATAAAATTACGGCATTGCAATCGGAATATTCATTATTTACAAGAGACTTAGAAGACGAGGTGATACCGGTAATTCGAGAACTTGGGATAGGGTTGGTCCCCTATTCTCCTTTGGGAAGGGGCATACTGACTCTGGCCTATAAGAACAGTTCAGACTTTGGTCCAAGTGACATAAGATCGCAGAGATATCCCAGATATAACGGTGATAATTTTGATAAGAATCTGAAGCTGGCTACAAAAGTTGATGAAATTGCGAAAAAATATGATG
>DAIDJA010000353.1 GCA_027451605.1 Acidimicrobiales bacterium | reverse complement strand
CATTGACTCAGGAATAATTTTGATAGTCTCACCTGATGCGGGCTGGAAATATCTCTCGTCAGAGATATGGACTTTGGATATTGACGAAGCCGTGGAGCGGGCAAAATCTACTATTTACTTCTAAAAAACCTTTAGATTATCATAAGTCACTGTTTTCCCGACAGCAGATTCAACTATAACGTCCAACATCGTTCCGTTTTTAACTAATCTTGGTACTTTAAAAGACTTTATAGGGACCTTTATAATCTGGTGTGCTTAAATTTAAGATGATCAGTGTCGTTTAATAGAACTGATCAATTGGAAGCAAACCTAAAAACAGTCGAAATATACACTTTTCAATTTTGGACGGAGGGTGGCAATTTATTCTGAGAATATCAGTCAACTAAATTGTTCCGGATCTTTTTCATAGGGTATTTGCTTTTTTTTGCTGGGTGCTAATATTTTCTCGGTGGACTCAAATTTAGCTTTAACAAAAAACAGAAATTTAAACAAAAAAGCCATTTCGCTAAGACCGTTTAATGAAAATACTGACTTTGAGTGGTACTACCGGCTGTCAACATCTCTTGATTCTCTTTTAAGGTGGAGATTTTATGGATCTCCGCCCACAAGGGAACAGTTCGCACAATTAATTAATGTTTCGGTACATTGTCAATTCGTAGCTGAAATCAAAAACGGTAATTCCAATATTGACCCCAGAATAGGCGTAGTAGTTTCATATAACTATGACAATGTAAACAACGTTACTTATTTGGGGGTGATTACAAACCAAAAGAAAAGACCGTTGGGAATAGTCATAAGCACAATCTTTATTGAATATCTGTTTAATACCTGGCCACTCAGGAAAATATATCTGGAAATGCCGGAATTTAATGTTACCAATATTAAAAGTGGCATCGATCGCTTCTTTGTCGAAGAATCCAGACTTAAAAATCATTTTTATTCTTTAAATAAATATCATGACTATCTAACATTTGCAATATACAAAGAAGATTTCTTTGAAAGCTTTCAAGTGCAAAAAATCTTAAATAGGTATAGGGATATAAGTGATACTCAGATAAATTCTAACTTACAATACGAAAATACTAAAAATTAGCCGATAATCAAAGAAAGGGTATTAAATAGATGAACATCAATATGCGACAGATAAATAAGTGGAAGGCCGTAGGAGTACTTACGGCAACTTCGATGTTCTTGCATAACTGCAACAACGGAGAACATCAACCGACACCGTTTCAAGGCAGGGTCATGAGAGTTCACGTACCTTTTAAACCTGAAGCAGAATGGGTTAAATTTACCCCTACTAATAAAGTACATTTTAGTGACGGAGGAAAAGACTACATCTATAATATTGGCGGTGCGACAGTTGAAACTCCGTTACCGCCTACCGGATTCAATCCTTTAACTGCTACAACTTCTCAATTGGAACAATACGGATTTCCTCTTCCGCCCAGTACTTCTCAAAGTGTCGCATATGCACAATGGGTTAAATTTGTCAGTTCAATGGATATCGTAGACAATACTACCGAATATCAAACTCAAGATCATAATTACGCACCTTGTGGCTCCATTTGCAAACAACTGCATTATTTCTTTGATCATTCCGGATACTTAATAACCATTTCAGAACTTACCAAAACCGGGCTCAATAGGAGTCCCGTCTATCCCCCTCAAGAAAATAATCAGGGAGATTATATTTCCAATATAACCGCTGAATACACCCAGGTCAAAGCCAATCCCACACCATGTGGGAATCCGGCAGAATCCAGTTGGATCTCATTCGGGGGATATAGTGGTTATTCATATAGCCTTGCGGGAGGGCCACTGACTCAAATCGGATCAGAAGTCAGACCCGGCGGTAGAATCGTACCTTTCTTAGAATTCATTTCAGATAACGGAACCGACAGTGCCGCTTTGACCCTACCAATTCAGGATAATCCCGGAGACAAGATGTCTGCATATATGGCCTATATGCCTAAAGTCAATAAAATTGCATTTATACTTTCAGATCAATCAAAGACCTATAAAAACGGAGGACATCCTACGGTAGTCAGATTATTGGATAATGCCGACAATCAATCTAATCCCGGATTAAATTACTTCTATCCATACGGAGCTTCGGTGTCAATTGAAGCTCCGGTGATAAATAAGTACCCATTTTACTCAGGTCGAAGAC
>DAIDJA010000352.1 GCA_027451605.1 Acidimicrobiales bacterium | reverse complement strand
ACCTATTCATCCACTGTCGGCCAAGCAGAAAAAATCTACTCAAATCGTCTTTATCAATCCCTTACTTCTTCGCTTGGGGGGACTCAGGAATATATGGCCGCTGAAAAACTGTTTGAACTAGTAAATGATTCGCGATTTGATTTAATAGTAGTGGACACTCCCCCAACCCGAAATGCCCTTGACTTTCTGCACGGTCCACAAAGGCTTGCAAGATTCTTGGAAAATAAAGTGTTTAAGATGCTTATGGTTCCCACCAGAACTTACCTTAAGGCTGTCAGCTACGCCACTCAAGGCCTTTTAAAGACGATAGCCAAAGTAGCGGGATCGGAACTTGTAAATGATGCTATCGATTTTTTTAGGGCATTTGACGGGATGGAAAGGGGATTTGCCCAAAGAGCTGCTTCGGTTAAATTGTTACTGGAAAAAGATACAACTTCATTTGTGGTGGTATCATCGCCTTTGAAAAACTCAACTGAAGAAGCATCATATTTCTTTGATGAACTTCAGAAACTAAACGTAAACGTTAAGGGCTTGATTATAAATAAAATCCATCCTCATTTTTTGGAAGCCAAAGAGCTTGACAGATTAATGGATTTGCCGGAATTAAACTATCTAAAGCAGAATTTAGTAAATTTGGAAAACATAGCTACAAGAGAAGACAGATATATTGAAGATCTAACGGCTCGAATCGGCGATGGTTTTATTCAAAAAATACCACTTCTAAACGTGGATGTACATGATCTGACTTCCCTAAAAGAATTGACAAATCAGTTCTAGTATCTTTAAATTTCCCATAAGTTTGATTCTTTATTCTTCGGAACGATTCAGCCAATATTATTAATATTTAACAAAACTTAACCAAAATTTTTGGTAGCCTTATAGTTGTGAATACCGTATTAGTTGTTGCAGATGTGGATCAGATACGCACTCAGGTAAGGTCTGCGATCGAATCAAGTGAAATAAAAGTAATAGAGTTGGCTAGCGGTCGATTGGTAAGAGATGCTGCCAAAGAAAACGACTTCGATTTAATAATCGTTGACTCACAAATCGGCTCGATGGGAGGCTTTGCAGTCATCCAAGATCTTCATCTGGAGGAGTATGACAATAGAATACCCCAAGTTCCGGCCCTAATGCTTCTCGACCGACGAGCAGACTCATGGATGGCAAGACAGATTGCCGCTGAAGGTTTTTTGATAAAACCCCTTAATCCAATCAAAACAGCGAAGGCAGTAAAAGCCATTTTAAACGGACACACATATTTTGACGAATCTTACGCCCCTATTTCTGCAGTGAATTCCTTTAAGACCGCAGAAGCACTTCCGGGTCTAGCCGGTAATCCATTGTAAATTTTCGATTCATTTTTGCCGATATAAAAATCAAAACCGCAAAACTTAAGCTTGAAAATAAAAAAACATAAACAGGCAGATACCGAAAGCCATCTTGAATCATTTGATTCAGATCAAGAGGCCGAGCGCATATTAGGCGCTTTGGCAAATGTAGGTCATCGAAAAGTAAAAGAAGTAATGATTCCGAGAGTGGATATAACTGCTCTGCCGATCCCTGTTCAACTTGAAGATATTAAGCATGCCATAAGAAAATCTTCGCACTCAAGGTTTCCTGTTTACGACGAAGATCTGGACAAAATCGTAGGGGTTCTTTTCATAAAGGACATCTTTAAAGACGAAAGATGGTGGCCCGACGGTGATAGTCGTAAACTGACACTAACGTCGATAGATATCGCAAGAAAATTAAGGGCACCTTACATTGTCCCCGAATCAAAAGAACTCCTTGAGCTACTTGCAGAGATGAGGCAACGACGAAGAGATTTTGCAATTGTGGTAGACGAATACGGTGGAGTGTCCGGTGTTGTTACTATGAAGGATCTCCTCGGTAAATTAGTCGGTGATCTTAAGGATGAGTACGACACGGAATCCTCGGGAGAAATAGTTCGCGTCGACAAAGATAGCTGGATCGTGGACGGAGTATGTCCGATTGACACATTTGAGGCAAATTTTGATATCCATATCCCGAATGGATCTTACATAACTATTGCCGGCTATATCCTGGCAATATTAGATGACATCCCCGAGGCAAATACGGAATTTAATATAGCTCCGTATCAATTTAAGATTTTAGAAATGGAAAAACGCAGAATCTCTAAAATTCTAATTACAC
>DAIDJA010000351.1 GCA_027451605.1 Acidimicrobiales bacterium | reverse complement strand
GTCTTGGCATGGCGATGCACGACCATCTGCGCCAATTCTTTTTCAGCTACCTGACGGCGTGGGGCGCTCCCCGCCCGACAACGTATGAATCCGTCTTTTTGCCAAACTTATGATATCGGTTAATTCCATAGCGTCATAAACGGATTTTTTTAAAGCAGATGGTTCTATTCCCAAATTTTCTGGGAAGAAAGCAACTTCATTGATCACGGTCCCCCGAACAAATCCCAAGTCCGGCTCCTGGAATACAAAACCGACATGTTTTGCCATTTCGCGTGTGGGAGTTGATATAACGTTTAATCCGCAAACTGTTATTTTTCCTTTAATAGTCCCTCCGTGGAAATGGGGAATCAGCCCGTTAAAAAGGCGAAGCAAGGTTGACTTCCCTGATCCGGAGTCACCGTCAACTATCGTCAACCCGGGAGAAAATGCATGAGTTATTTCATTTAAAGCAATATTGTCTTTATTCGTCCAATTTGGATAGCGGTAAGTTACGTGACTTAATACTGCCTCAGTTTTTAGCGTCGGATATTTAAATTTTTCAGAGAGTATATCCATTTTGGTTTAAATCGATTCAGGGTTAAATTTCAAACTTAGGTTAATTTCCTCAAAGTTATCAGATACTTTAGGTAGCATTAAGGCCGCCGCCGTTATAACTACCGGTGGAATTAACGCCACGGGTGAAAGTGACGGTAGAGTCGGCACGGGATAAGGATACCACGCAACTACCCCATGTAAGCGTGCAGCTATTGCCAAGCCAACGGCAAGCAGCGACAAAAAAACACAAATTAAGGTCTTTGAACTGCGATTTTCGTCAAGAAGCTTGGTTCTCCTTTGGGCTCCAAAGGCCCGAGCCTCCATGGATTCAGCGAGTTGGACTGATCGATCAATCGCACTTAGCAGAACCGGTACCACAAGATCTACAAGAGCTCTCATTCCCCGAGGTCGCCAACCTCTAAGTTTTTGCGCCTCGCGGATAGTGTTCACGCTCAATGCGGTTGCCGGCACTAGATTAAGGGCGGCACCCAGAGCCGCTCCTGCCCGGTGAAAAGATTTCGGCAAGGCATCGACTAGGTCCGTTGGCTCGATTACCAAAGACAGCGACGCCGATACCGACACCGCTATAAGCAGAGAAAGCGCAATCGATCCTCCGTTAACAAATCCCTCGACGGTTACCGGTCCCCCGAAAACCGGTAACCACGAGGGAAAGGTGATTACTACATTTTTTCCCAAATGGGACAGAAGTCCGTTAAGAACAATCGTAGTAACCGCAAATATACCGATTCCCAACAGCAGTGGTTTTAAATGCTTGGAAGGACTTTTTCTCTTTATTAAAAACAGCCAAGTTCCAACCAAAACCATCCCTTGAGCCAACGGATCGGAATCAAAAAACCCGACTGCCAATGCCGCCAATACCCAAATAACTACCGCTGTAGTTCGATTCACGCCGCCGGTGTTGGTCCTACCGGAGCTGCTGGCGTTCCTGTTTGAGGATCATAACGTAAACCAAGTGATCCGCCTGCCGGAACCGATATACTGCTTATGCCAACAGAAGGACTTGTCCAAGTATGACCATCGGTGGACAAAAACGTAGCCCAGTAATTGCCAGTGGACGAGAAACACTTAGAATAGTGAGCCGGAACGTTATCTACCTGACAAAGTGCCAAGCCTAAACTGCTATAGGTTTGAGTTCCAATTTCTATTTTGCTTTCAGTGAGCAATTTTGTAGCTGGTATGGAAGAACCGCTGAAGCCCACGCATCTTTCAACAATCTTGGACGAGTCAACTTCTACAACCACTCTGGCATGGCTCTTACCGGGAACACCGGTACATGATCCGCTCACAGTAGTAGCAGTTGAAGCCGACGTAGTCGTACCTGAACTGCTGCAAGCTCCTAAGGCAAGTCCGGCTAAAATCACCATCGCCAAAAGTGCCTTAAATTTCATAACCCCTCCAAAAAGCGACGAGTCGCCGGAATTTTTATTCATATATTACTCCATTCTATTTTTTCCTCGGGACTTAAGTCTCCGTCGGATAATTTGTACTATTTAGGTATTTTTATAAGCTATTCGATACTACTATATATTGTGGTATCGATATTTACTAACACCATATATGTATATTAAGAACTAAATTAACCTTTGTCAAGTATTATTTTGAAATTTTTATTTTTGGCCTTAC
>DAIDJA010000350.1 GCA_027451605.1 Acidimicrobiales bacterium | reverse complement strand
TCACCGGCTAATGCCATTTTAATATTGCCTGGAACCATTAAGTCAAAAACATAGATGGGTAATTTATTGTCCTTGCAAAATGTAATAGCGGTTAAATCCATCACCTTTAAGTCTTTGGATAAAACATCCATAAACGAAATTTCATCAAACTTGGTTGCGGACTTATCCGCTCGGGGATCAGCGCTGTAAACACCATCGACACCCGAATGCGTTCCTTTAAGAAGTACCTGGGCGCCGATCTCTTTTGCTCTCAATGCGGCAGGGGTATCGGTAGTAAAATAAGGGTTTCCCATTCCGGCGGCAAAAATAACTATTCTGCCCTTTTCCAAGTGGCGAAGTGCCCGTCGCCTAATATAAGGTTCGGCGACTTCAGCCATTTGAATAGCACTGCACACTCTCGTAGGTTGCCCATTTTTTTCAAATGCTTCCTGAAGCGCCAATGCGTTGATAACGGTGGCAAGCATTCCCATGGTATCTGAAGTAGACCTTTCGATTCCCGCATGTTGTCCGGTAGCTCCCCTCCAAATATTACCTCCACCGACGACAACTGCAAGTTCCATACCCATCTGACTCTTTGCGTCAACAATTTCTTTTGCCAATCTGTCAACTATCGTGGCGTCAATTGTTTCGTCAGAGGCGCTAGAAGCGAGTGCTTCTCCGGACATTTTTAAAACTACCCTCGACCATCTCGGACTTGCAGATGAGGTATACATTGTCAAGATCTACTGACCTATAATTATTTGAATAAATCTCTTAACTTGAGCTCCGGAAAGAATTTCTTTAATCGATTTCTTCTCATCTTTAACATATGGTTGCTCAAGCAAGCAGATCTCTTTATAAAATCCGTTAAGTCGACCTTCAATTATCTTAGGTAATGCAGCTTCGGGCTTACCTTCATTCCGGCTTATATTTTCGAGTGTCTGTCGCTCAGCTACAACCATCTCTTCGGGTACTTCGTCTCTTGACAGGTAAGCGGGTTTGGCAAAGGCTACATGAACCGCTATATCGTGTGCGAGTTCTTTTGACCCTCCGTTTAATTCAACGACAACCGCATTAATACATCTGCCACTTTGCATGTGAAGATAGCTACCGACAATTGAATCTTCCGAATTCGCAATCCTTGCGACCCTACCGATGGCAATATTCTCCTTAAGTGTAATTCTGAGTTCGTCAAGCTCATCTTTAAGCTCGGTTAAAGCATCCTCTCCTTTTTGAAGTACTGTTTCAGCTGCTGCATCAGCAAATTTAAGGAAGGAGTCAGATTTTGCAACGAAATCAGTTTCACATTTCAATTCAACGAGCGCTATCGTATCGCTTGTCTCGGCCAAAGAAATTGTCCCTTCGCTATTTTCGCGATCAGCTCGCTTTTCAGATTTCGCTACACCTTTTTCACGGAGATATGTTTTTGCCTTTTCAAAATCACCGTCACATTCCGTAAGGGCATTTTTAGCATCCATAATCCCCGCGCCGGTTTCTTGGCGCAACAATTGAACATCTTTAGCAGTGAATCCTGCCATTTATTGTTTCCTCCTTAAATGTTTCCAATCAAAAACGTATCTATTTATAAACCGTAGCCAAACTTAAAAAATTTGGCTTAAAAAATTTGGCTGCTTCTACACTTATAAATTCAAACTGCCAATGAATCTTCTGCCGGTGCCTGTTCTTGCGGTCCTTTAATCATTGTCTTGGCTGCAATATATCTTCCCTCCATCACTGCTTCAGAAATGAGCGAAGTAACCAATTTAACGGAGCGAATCGCATCGTCATTGCCCGGGATGGGATAATCGATTATGTCCGGATTGCAGTTTGTATCAACTACCGAAACGACTTTTATATTTAACTTCTTGGCCTCGGTAATTGCCAGATGTTCGCGAATTGTATCAACGACGAAAATTGCATCAGGTACCCGCTTTAAATTCCTGAAACCTCCCAAGTTCTTTGCCAACTTATCCATTTCGCGCTGAATTTGAAGAGCTTCCTTTTTCGGCATACCTTCAAAATCCCCGGCCCTTTTTGCATTTTCATATTCGATTAGTTTGCTGGCTCGTTTTGAAATAGTCTGGAAGTTAGTAAGTGTGCCACCAAGCCATCTCTCGCTGATGTAGGGCATGCCACAATACTGAGCGTATGATTTTATAGACTCTTTGGCTTGTCGCTTTGTCCCTACAAATAAAATGATACCCGAATC
>DAIDJA010000349.1 GCA_027451605.1 Acidimicrobiales bacterium | reverse complement strand
GCCGCCCATTCGATGATTGCCTTGAGCTTGGCTGGGTCGTCGATCACCCCAACCACGACCATGGTCCCTGCGCATTTAAAAAATTATTTATTTCAAGTGAAAACTTTTCCCTTTCTTCAATGAAAGGGGAGTGCCCGCTATTTTGGAAAACTACCAATTTAGAATTTTTTATTTTGTTTTTTATTTCTAAGCTGCATTTTAGTGGAGTTTCACAGTCGTATTTCCCAACACAAATTAGAGTAGGTACTTTAATATTGTGAATCAAATCGGAATAATTTTCTCTTCTAAAAAGATTTTTAGACCATATAGACCTTATTGGAACACCATTATTTCTATCACCTTTTGAAATATGATTAAATTTTATAAACGATTTATTAAAAAAACTTGCTTTGAGCATAAAGTTTTCATAATTTTTATGCTTTTCTAAATTCCCAAAACCATATGTAAGTAGAAGACCTCTTAAAATAATATACCAATATTCTAAACTTATTATGTTCCATTTGCTGGCAGGAAGTCCATATTTTACCGCTTGTGAAAATCCGTGTATTCCTCCAACAATTATTAGTTTTTTTATTAACTCAGGATATTTCAGTGTATAGGCCTGAGCACAGAGGCTACCCATACTGTGTCCGGCGACAATTAACTTTTCATTTTGTACAAATTTTTCAACAGTTAGTTGGGCACAATTAAGTATTTCTTCCATTGTGCCATCCGGAGATTTTGTAGAGAAAAAAGCTCCGGGCGGGTCAAATGTTATAACTCTATATCCGAGGGATAGAAAAATTTCTGACAGATGGTCATATGCCATAGGTTTCTCAGTATGTGCATGTGGGTAAGGAAATAAAAGTACGGTATTGCCAATTCCTCTGTCATATAATGCAATATTGTTAACGGTTATTGTAGGTAAAGTAGCTATCTTATATTCTGACGGTTCATAATTACTTATATAGTTTGAATTAAAAAAAGTAATCAATCGCTTTCTCATTATGTAAATATCTATTTGGAAAGAATTTCGGCAGCAAGATCCAGTATTGCTTTTTTGATATATTCATTTACCTTGTATCTTGATTCTATAAATTTCAGGATTTCTACCGCCGACTCAACAGTTTTATCATACCCCTGAATCATTTTCGGTAGTGACAATGAGAGTTCAGGATAACGATTTTCATATCTTCTCTCATGCTGAAACTCGTCTTTAAAATCTTTCACTTCTTCAGCGAAATAGCTCGAAGATGCAATCAGTATATCAACAGCAAAACTCTGTACAAATCTTGTTCCTGAAAGTTTTTCACCTCTTGCATATCTGCAGAGTCCGACATATATACACGTCAGAGATTCATTTATAGCCCAATCAAGATTTTCTGGCTTCCACGGGGCACGTTTTGCCGTAGGGGTACATATATTTTCGTCAAAATCTGAATCTTTCCATACTATTTTACCCTCGGAGTATGTAGCTTTGGCTATCTCACTCTCTTCGAATACAGCAAATTCGCAGTAGATTCCATCCTTGTAGAGAAATTTATATCCATCGGGTGTATTAAGATAATAGTAACCTGCATCGGAAATATTAGTAAGCCAGTCAAGATTGTCTATAAATCTTCTTTTTTTCCCGGGTTTGGTAATTACAAAGAAATCAAGGTCGCTGTATTTGTCAAGCCTGGCTGTTTCCACTCCGATAGAACCGAGTCCTAAAAGAGCCATTGCATCTCCCGTAGCTTCTAAAGATTTCCCGATAGCAGAGAGTCTTTCCATTAAAAGTGCTTTTTTATCCATTTAGACCACCTACTGATAGGAACTGTGATCCCGGCGCAAGCCGTGGTTTTCGACTATCCGGGGCAGAAGGCTCCCCCGGCGACGGAGAAAATACCACCCGCTGATCCCGAATCGGTTCCCGCTACGTCGGCAACGCCGAACTCTGTCCATTTTGGGCGCAAACTACGGCGGCTGTCAATCTCAAACGCGAATCGGGTCGGGTCGTCTGGGAGGCTCTGGGCATACCTCGGGTGAGGGTTGTGGATCACATGGATTGAAAAGGTGCATGCATGAAAGGTGTGGGCTGTTCAAGTTTGGAGAATCGGTGGACCTCGTACCTCAGGTAGGGCCGATTGTTGCTGGGCCGCCCATTCGATGATTGCCTTGAGCTTGGCTGGGTCGTCGATCACCCCAACCACGACCATGGTCCCTGCGCATTT
>DAIDJA010000348.1 GCA_027451605.1 Acidimicrobiales bacterium | reverse complement strand
ATTGGAAAGCGTGATATCAATAATTCGGTAGTGGCCGCCAAAGGGAACAGCCGGCTTGGCGCGGTCGCGGGGAGAGCTATCGTCAACAGGCAACAATTTGGCATATCGCCACATCGTATTAGGTCCGGCCTTAATCTCGTCAATCGAAAGTGTTGATTTAATCTGCTCGTAGTCGTATTGTACTTCAAGTGGCCCGAAGCAATATTCACAAACATGAAGTGCTACAGGTGCATAGTGTCGAGAGCATTCCTTACAAACGAGCTCTATTGTAGTAGACAAACAATCCTCCTCATCGCTCGGGCATTGGCACCATGTCTTGTAGGTAGAATTACTCAGTCGACTCTACAATTCTTCCGTTAAAACATTAGATTTGCAGCTTTTTATCCTGTAAGTCGGAAATTTTAACTTTAGTTTTATCAATCTGAGAATCTACATCAGGTTCACTGGTTGCCGCGGCTTCAAAGGGCCCGGTCCCTCAGCCGCTCTGGATGCGGTTCCAATATAAATTATAATACAAAAATACCTCATGAGATTCACCGATCGGCTGGGTAATTTTCTGCGGCAAAAGTGGTTTAAGGTTGCCTTACCATCATATAAAGAGCCATAAAAAGTACGATGAAATCGATTGCAGACGCAGCAAATATAGTTTTAATTTTTTTACTAATATAATTAATCGCAGTGGTATTGTCCGGCAATATCCATATATCCCCGACGGTAGATCCGAGATTTTGTTCTTTTACTAACCTTTCAAAGGAAGCGGTATGGTCCTCATCGTTACCGTAAGACTCCAAAAGATTCGGCAATTTCCCACTTAAATCCTTCCAGCTCATAAATATACCGGCTTCTAACAAGACAAGATTTACGATCCAACAGCAGACACCAACTACGAGCCACAAAGTTCCTATGGAATAATGAGACAGCATCACAACCGTTAGGCCCGATAGGGGCACAAGGTAATTTATCCTCCCGATGAACGCAGGACGTAACCTGAAGAATTCAAAACTACCCCTTGTTAGTCGATTTTGCTTAAGTTCAAAATAAAATTTGACAGAACCTATCGCAACTACGATTGGAAATAAGATCGAAACCGTGGCAGATACCACGTGAACAAGAAGCAAGATATCCCTAAAATTATTTTTCACTGCAAAACACTCGTTCTACTTAAAAAAGATAATTTCACGGAGTTCTTATAGGACTTAGAGGTTAGAGATTCACTTAACAATTAATTCCGGTTGAATAGATTGCGGTGTTATTTGAAACGTGCTTTTAATAAACTAATAATCCCTGTAAACATACTGCCAAGGCCAAGGATCTTGTTAATTTAATTGCCGGTTATTTTAGCACCGAATAATTCGAGAGCTCGGAAAAAAGCAGCAATCCGAAATTTAATTATCAAAACCTAAGCTTTGGGAGTTTTTAAACTAATTTTACCTAAAGTCTAATATTTTTGATTTAATGAAACCCGCCAATAAAGGCTAAAATATCTTAATAGAAGACTTTTTTTAACAAAAGCACTAATTAAGTCTTAATTTAGTATAAAAATAAAATATAAATAATTTAAAAATGGTATTAAGCAGTTAAATGACAACTTCCAACCAATTGAGACTTGACCCACTTACCGGAAGGTGGATTGCTGTTAGTACAAGTCGGGCAAACAGGCCCACTGCTTTTACCCCAAGGGTAGGTATTACGGATTCCGACTCTGCAACTTGTCCGTTTTGCCCGGGAAACGAAGAGGAAACTCCCCCGGCATTGGAAACATACGGAGCAAACGGGAAGTGGTTAATACGGGTACTACCCAATCTCTACCCGGCTTTTGACGGGGATGAGCCATTTATCGTCAGTCATCTCGGACCGGTTTTCACCGAAGCACCGTCAAGCGGCATCCATGAAGTATTAATACTGTCACCGAGCCATACGGAACATTTCGGACAAATATCAGACGAGCAATGTTCATTGGTGATGTCGGCGATACGGGACAGAACTGAAGAACACTGTACTACCCCCGGACTTCGTTACACTCAGGCAATCGTCAATCACGGTAGAGAGGCCGGAGCTTCAATTGAGCATCCTCATGCCCAACTGTTGGGAATACCTTTTGTCCCCCGAGAACTCGCAGATGAACAGGCAGGATTTGCTCGATTTGCCGGAGGTTGTCTCTTATGTACTACTCTGGATGCCGAGACCAGAGCA
>DAIDJA010000347.1 GCA_027451605.1 Acidimicrobiales bacterium | reverse complement strand
CAAGATAAATACCGGACTTGGTTTCAGCAATGACCTTAACCAAAGTATCTCTGAGGGGTCCTGTGGCATTTCTATAGTCACTTGAACCGTATTTCATCTTAAGCTGTTCCACCTTCGAATCACGAACCAACTTGAAACGATTCAATTTCTTGAATATTGTCAAAACTCTGTTTGGTCTGACTATTGGTTTGGTCGGATCCGCAACGATCGGAACACCCGTTAGAAGAAGACCTTTTACCTTGTTTTCTGAAATCGACGCCAATTTAATCGCAACTCGCCCCCCGAAGGAGTGGCCCAAAATTACCAGATCGCCAAAATCTGAATCGACTACTTTTAAAACCTTTCTGGCATAGTCCAAAGAACCGGCGACAAAACCGCCGTTCTTTGAGGCCGAATCGACAAAGATATATTCGCTTGACCCGAATCCCGGCAGATCCAAAGCAATCGAGGTTATCCCAAAATCATTGTTTAGATATTCCCCCAACTTTTTAAAGTCTGATGAAGATCTCTGCCAGCCGTGAAGAAGAAGTACCTTTGGTCTACCCTTGCCAAAGATCTGCCCGTAAAGATGTTCGTCGCCAAAGGCAGTCAACACCGCTATCTAAGCCTTGCATTTACCGCTTTTGCCGCATTGTCAATAATCTTAGCTCGGACAGTGGCAATGTCGGTTTCCGTTAAAGTTGAGTTTGGATCGGCAACTCTTATCTTAAAAGCCAATGATTTTTCAGTACCTGAAAGTGGGTTGCCCCTGAAGGCATCGAATAGCCAAACCTGGCTAATATAGTCCAAAAGCGAACTTTCGATGCTTGATTTAACCTTTATCGCATCCACATTTTCATTAACTACAAAAGCCAAATCAAACTCCGCCTCCGGATATTTCGACTGGAGTAACTTATTGCCGAGGCGATCCGCAGACAATAAACTTACGAGATCATATTCAAAATATACCGCACCTCTTAATTCCTCGCCATATACGTTGCAGAAATCATTATTCAATTCACCGATGAACCCCAATACGGTATCACACGAAAGCAGTACGGCGCCTTTTCCGGGGCTAAACAGACGCGCGCTTTCTTTTAAGGTCGCAGTAGAGAGCATTGAAACATCCAACGGCTTCCACGTATACTCGTTGACCTTTGTGTCAAAATTATGGTCTCCGATACGGTCACTTAGGTCCAACTCTCCCAAATCGGCAATATTTATCAATCTAAAATCTTTTATGTTCAAAAGCCTTTCAACCTCAAATACGGCTTTTACGGCTGTGTCCATATTGGAGTCGTTGGCATAACAGATGCCGGCGGCTTTAACCGACTCCAACGGCGGAGTTGAATCAGAATAATATTTAAATACATGACCCACCTCAAATAGATTTACCGGCTTAAACTTATGGCGATAATTTTTAATAACCGCTCCGGCCAGTCCCGGTGCAAGCGACATTCGCAGCACCGACTCTTCTTTAGCTAAGGGAAGACTAAGCAAAATCTCTTTCCCTAAAATCCTTAGAGATGACTGTAATTCAGCCGGCAAGAAGGTGGACGTCCAGCATTCATGATATCCTAAAGCGCTTAGGTAAGATTTAATACTTCTGCCAATAATATTAAGGCTATGATTTGATCCGACTCCCGGCCCCCTTATAAATTGCTTCGGAATTAATTCATATCCGTATATCCTGGCAATTTCCTCTATGACGTCTATCTCCCTTTCGGAATCCGGTCGAAAAGTCGGTATTTGAATCTCCATTACAGTATCGACACCGCCTTCTAAATCTGAAACATTAACCTGATTAACCATAAACCCTAACGGTTCAATTATTCGGGATATTCTTGTTGAGTCAAGCTCGACTCCCAAGATCTCTTTAACGCGATTTAATCTTAAGGACACGGTCTTAGGCTCAATTTTTATTGCTCTTAGAATTTTGGCTTTCTTTAATTCAGGCGTCGACAATGAATTTTCAAACAGTAACTGAATGTAGCGTGCCATGGTAGATTCAATTCCGAGAGGATCAACTCCTCTTTCAAATCTTTTTTGAGCCTCTGATTTCAGGTTAAGACGCTTAGCGGTTCTGGCAACTGCGAGAGGATTAAAATTTGCGACTTCTAATGCCAATTTCGATGTTTGCCCACTTATTTCAGTTGTGGCGCCGCCCATAACACCGGCGATTCCGATAGGACTGCTTCCGTCGGTTATAACAATGTCCGA
>DAIDJA010000346.1 GCA_027451605.1 Acidimicrobiales bacterium | reverse complement strand
GCGCATATGACCGAAGTTACACCGCGGGTTTGCAGTTGAGCAATTGCATTTTTGGCTTGAGATTCGGCTTGGGCGATATTAATTGAATATACGATTTGCCGAACCACATTCGTATGGTATCTGTCTTTAAGGATTGATACGATTTCTTGGGCGCAGCTCGCATAATTGGGATTTTCGGGATAGATGATGCCGAATCGACGAATGGAATGCTGCACATTAATATCACCGGCAAAAATAGCCGGCATGCCAACGAAGGCTCTTCCCAGCACTATGGCAGTCACTTCGGCATTCATATTGCAGGTCGTTGTTGGTGTAAATTCGTAAGGGGCATACTGTTCAAACCAATACTGTGGCTGTAAGATAGCCCCGATAGCTATAATTTTGTTGTCGGCAAGGTATTGATCATAAATTTGGGTAGACGCCAGTAGAGACACATCGGCGAATGCATGAAGAGATTTTGCGGTAAGAGCGTCTTGTTGTGCCTGCTCAAGCCCTTGTCCCTGAAGTTCAGTCAGTTCATCACCTTTGCCGACGAAAGGTTTTATTACAACCTTTCTGCCGTATAGTTCAAAAGTTTTGTTAAATAATTTAACGTAAGCATTAAAGGTTTGAGTTGCCTGAGCGGCGGTACCAACCATTGAGGTGGGGAAAAATGCGGCGGCCAGACCTCCCAGGCTACTGGATGGAATCCTGTAAGTTACGGTTATAGTTTTCGACGTGACCCCAAAGGAGGTGGCGCCGCCGTTATTACCTTTGAACGTGGGCACACAGTAGGGCGCATAGTGACTCCATGTGACTTGTCTGATGCCGGGCCCGCAAAACGTACCGTTCACCGTGATCCCTGGTTTTTGTGCCAATTGCGTCCCAAGAATTGCTCCGTGAATATTAAATGTAGCTGATGAAGATGATTTTGAAGGGAAAATGAATCCAGCTAACAATATTATGATTGCAACCGGCAGGATATACCAAATTGATTTAAATTTAGCTGTAAGACTTGGAGATTCAACCTTGCCGATACCTGAATGTTTGTTGTTAATAGTAACTTTTGAGGTATCTGATTCCGTATCAGTCATAGATGATGTATGAGTTTTAAGTTTAAATTGAACGAGTTTAATATAGATTACTTGATTTCAGGCCTGATAATCAATTTTATGATAAATCACATTTAAGTGAAAATGCTTATTAAGATTTTAATTAACAAACTAATATTTTGCAATAAATTGCATAATGTCCCTATTGTTTGACTACTATAAAACTAGTTTGGACTGAAGGAGGGTGACTTGAAATCGAGACTCAAATTTGTGGTTTTTGTTTTAGTAGTTAGCGTCTCGGTCGCTGCCTGTTCCAATGCCGCACAGCAAACCTCAAATTCCGGGCAGATTGATGGCGTAACATCGAACTCAATAACCATAGGTGGGTTGGCTTCACTTACGGGACCCCTGACTGCGGATTTTGCCCCAACATTTGACGGAGTGAGTGCGTACCTTGATCAGGTTAACTCTCAAGGTGGAGTTTGGGGGAGAAAAATAAATTTTAAATATAAGTTGGATGACGGCTCCGACCCTTCGCAGGATGTTGATCAGGCGAGGAATCTAGTGTCAGCATTCAAAGTTTTTTCAATAGTCGGAGTAGCTACCCCAAGTTTTGAAGCAGCGGGTTATTTGTCCAATAGCGGTGTTCCCACATTTGGTATGGCGATTAATCCCGGTTGGAGTCCTGCTAAGAATATGTTCGGAGTCGGCGGATCATATGTAGATTTTACCGGTGCCCAAAATGAAGTTGCATACTTGGCCGAAATGACACATTCCACTAAAGTGGCGGTACTTTCATATAATATCACGGAGTCTTCTCAAGGATGTACGGGTGCGATTGCCGGATTAAGAAAATATGGTATTGATGTCGTTTATATAGATTTGGGCATTCCCGCTCCCGCTGTCGACCTTAGTGCTGATGTCACCAACATTGCCAATAAGGGCGCTCAAATGGTAGTCAGCTGTATGGATCTGTCGGGCAATTTGCTTCTATCACAACAAATTCATCAACAGGGACTTAAGGTTGTGCAGTATTGGTATGACGGATATGATCCTGCCTCGCTGACGAATTCAAATGATGCTCAACTAATGAATTCCGTTTATTTCTCACTTCAAAATGCTCCGTTTTCCGCGGGCGCCCAGGATCCCAAGGCCTACCCCGGTATGGCGGAATATCTCAGCGATATGGAAA
>DAIDJA010000345.1 GCA_027451605.1 Acidimicrobiales bacterium | reverse complement strand
CTACGGCAAATTCAAATTGCGAAGTTACATTTGGAATATAAAACCACTGCAACAGTCCGACAACCAATAATCCAAAAATAACAATATTTGATCGACCAAATTTATCTGCAAGTCCCCCCAACAGCGCCGCAACGACTCCGGCAATGTTAGCGATCACAATCGTATAAACGTAGTATCTAAAAGTCATGTGAAAATGAGCAAGAACTACTGTGGCGACACTTGTAGGAACATAATATTGGTACCACAAAACAATCGAACTAACGATCACAACGAAAAGTAAAAACCAACGTTTGGAGCCGATGAGATACTGCTCAAGTTGTCTGGTAAATTTCTTTCCTGGGGAAAACTTAGCATTAGCTGAACTTTCCGAATCGGACATAGGGAGTACGTCTACCATTTAATTCCTTCCGTATTTATTTAATGTCATCCCATTAATTTGTTACTAATAAAGTAATCAAAATTTGCCAACTTGTCAAGACTTTAGCAACGAATTTTGATTAATATATCATTTTTGGTATAGTAAATATATCGTCCATCCAAGCCCTACTTAGGTACCTTCTTTTGCCGGCAAACCATTTTTCCAGTGAACCATTGCAGATGCAAAAATTGGACAAAGCGTAAAGATCCTATTTAGTTAAATAATCTACTCCAATTATTGTGACAACCAAAGATCATTATAAAACGTTGTAACCCGAACATTGAATCAATGAAAATAAGACCTCAAAACCGTTCAGGTTACCGTTCGAGTTCGATAATTATCACTCGATAAAACAATGAGTGGAGACGGCGGGACTTGAACCCGCGACCTCTTGCATGCCATGCAAGCGCTCTAGCCAACTGAGCTACGCCCCCATGCTTATGATGAAACTAACATCACCCAAACTGATTGACACCAAATTACTTAAATAAAACTTCACTATTGTAACGAGTAGACTAAATTATCTAAACCCAAGTTTTTAACAATTATGTTTTATCACTTAAATAATCGCCACAATTAAATTTTGAAACATATGGTTCGAAATTAAAGATATCAATGTTCGATATTGGCAAATTTAAGTTTACTATATTAAAATGCCCTCGGTTATTTATTTAGAGTAAACAGGGACACTTAAATTAAGTAAATTTGTATATTATGAACAGAGACTATAACGTTCAAGGAATTGAAGCTAAATGGCAAAACAAGTGGTTGTCCGAGGGCACATACAACATAGAAAACGATGATCCGAGGGAAAAGTCATATGTATTATGCATGTATCCCTATCCATCTGGACCAGCCCATCAAGGTCACGTAAGAAACTATACTTTCGGTGACCTTCTGGTTCGTTACCGTACGATGCTTAATCAGGCAGTTCTTTCACCTATCGGTTTCGATTCTTTCGGTCTGCCGGCAGAAAATGCCGCCATAAAAACCGGTACGCATCCAAAGGTATTTACCGAACAGATAATCGAAGAGCTAAAGGATAGCTTGATAAGGCTCGGTGCGTCCTATGACTGGCGGCGAATAATCAAAAGTCATGACCCAAACTATATTAAGTTCAACCAGATAATATTTAAGAAGTTTTATGACAATGATTTGGCCTATAGGGCTAATGCCCCGGTAAACTGGTGCCCCGGATGCAACACGGTACTGGCCAACGAACAAGTTTTGGCCGACGGAACTTGTGAAAGAAGCGGCGATCCGGTAGAAAAAAAGCAGCTGAACCAGTGGTTCTTCAGAATTACACGATATGCTCAGGACCTCCTGGATGCCATAGATCACCTCGACTGGCCGGAAAGGGTTAAGACTATGCAACGACACTGGATTGGTCGCTCTGAAGGCGCTGAATTCAGTCTCAAGATCGAAAACTGCGAAGACCGACTCACAGTTTTCACGACCAGGCCCGATACTGCTTTTGGAATGACTTATTGCGTTATCGCGCCCGAACACCCACTTGTCGACAAACTGGTTACCGATGACTTTAAAGCTCAAGTAAATGAACTTTTGGATAAGGTTAAAACCACAAGTGAAATTGACCGACTGTCAACAGAGGTAAGCCTCGACAAACGTGGCGCTTTCACGGGCAGTTATGCTATCAACCCGTTTAATCAGGAAAAAATACCGGTTTACATCGCCGACTATGTTTTAATGACTTATGGAACGGGTGCCATAATGGCAGTGCCGGCCGAAGACGAAAGGGACTGGGACTTTGCGCTGAAATATCAGTTGCCCATTGTGAGGACAACT
>DAIDJA010000344.1:309-2246 GCA_027451605.1 Acidimicrobiales bacterium | reverse complement strand
CCAGCGCCACTTCATGGCCAGTCCGGCCAGGTGTATGGCTTCGCTGGAGCCGACGGTCGCGCAGCCCACGGCCGCTCCCTCGCCGGAGGGGGCGTGGAACAGTCCCGCAAGCATGTTGACGCAGCGATCGTGCAGTTCAACTGTCTGGGGATACTCCTCGGCATCCACAAAATTCTTGTTTAAAGTGGACATTATTAGTTCATCAGCCGATCGGTCCATCCAGGTAGTGACAAATGATGCCAAATTCAAAGTAGCATTTCCGTCCAAATTAAGTTCGTCTTTAATTATTTGAGCCGCTACTTCCGGCTGAACCGAAGTTTCGGGCATTACATATTTTGAGATCGGGCTGGATATTCCTCTGGCGGCGTATGCGGGAGTGAGATACTCTTCTCCTGTGCCCATTATAACTTGATCCCTTTCGGTTGATCCGGTCGGCGAAGTTTCGTCGCTACTTCTCAAAGCCTGCTTGGAATGTTTTTTTAATCTGTGATTTCCGCTTAACAATTGAACCTCCTGCAAAAGAAATCTTAACCTCTCCGGCGATCCCAAATTGATCGCAACCGAAATTTAAGCGGACTTTGAACTTTTTATATGCAAAATTCTGGTAGCCGAAAGTACAGCGGCTATAACCATAAACCCCGCGGAACCATAAAATGCGGCGTGAATACCGACGGTAAATGCACCTGCCAGATGGCTGTTTAACTGCTTAGTGCCTACAAATATGGCAAAGGCTAATCCTTTGGGAATTGATTTACCGGCGATCAAAAGAGCTGTTGCAAATGAAAATATCATTCCGACATTGGCAAATGTCCTCAATACTCCCGAAGCAATTCCGAAAACTTCCTGCGGAACCGCCTTCATAATCGCCGAAGTATTTGACGGGAAGAACCCTCCGCTACCGATTCCGTTTACCACCGCAGCTATAACTATCAATATGTACGATGTCTTAGTGGTCAGTTGGGCATAAGTCAAAAGTGCCACAATCTGAATCGCGAGTCCGGCGGTAGCCGGTATCACAGGCCCTATCTTGTCTGCCAAACGTCCGGCAATCGGAGCCGAAATTCCTCCAATGATATATCCGGGAATTAACAGCATCGAAGCCGAAAGAGGACTTAGGGAACGCACTCCCTGCAGATACATAATTATCAAGAACAATACCGCAAAGTTAGCCATCGCCTGAAAAAATGAAGCCAACAAAGTGGGAGTAACCGTCTGAATCTTAAATAAGCTAAAGTCAAGCATCGGTGACGAATGATGAGTTTCAATCACACCAAATACGACAATAAAAATAATGCCGACAGCCAAAAATGTATCCAAGGTTGGATTAAACGACTGACTGGCCAGTCTGGTAATCGCCCACAGTATGCAAAATAAACCGATCGCCAAAGTCACAATTCCCGGGTAGTCAAGTTTCTGCTTATTTTTTTGTCCCCGATCGCGCAACACATAAAGTGACAATACAAAGCTAAAAATTCCCGTAGGGACGTTTATCCAAAATATCCACCTCCAGGAAATATAATTTATTATGAGACCGCCAATCAATATCCCGGCGATCGCACCGACATTCCAACCAATTGCATTAAATCCAAATGCTCTTCCTCTTTTTTCCGGCGGAAAGGTATCGGCAATTACGGCTCCGGAGTTAGCGGTAATTAATGCACCTCCGACCCCCTGAATAACCCTAAAAATTATCATCGATATTTCATTAAACGACAGAGCGCACAGGGCCGATCCGACTATAAATATAACAAAACCCGTCTGATAGCTCTTGACTCTTCCAAACATGTCTCCGAGTTTTCCGACTTGAGTGGCCAATATCGTTATTACCAACAGATAACTGATTATAACCCAAATGACGTCTGACAAAGGAACCTTAAGCGCCTTTTCAATTTCCGGCAACGCCAAGACCACAATGGTCGTATCGACGGCAGCCATTA
>DAIDJA010000344.1:0-299 GCA_027451605.1 Acidimicrobiales bacterium | reverse complement strand
ACCTATTACAATTACCAAAAGAGCTAAATTACTGTTGCCGGCAAATTTCGACTCCGACTTACCGCTACTTAACGTTTTAATTGACATTTATGGTCCTATCCGTACCTTTCGACAATTCAATTTATTTTTCTTAGATCTCAAATCAAATTAATAAATCCAATGATTCCGATACAGAATCAATATCAGATAACTACTGTCGTTTCAAAAAATATCCACTCAGCAACTGCTTTAAGTAAAGTTTAATCCGCGAGTCCACAAATTATAACTTTTTACATTTTGAAATATCGATTTGACTGGCG
>DAIDJA010000343.1 GCA_027451605.1 Acidimicrobiales bacterium | reverse complement strand
AATTAAGTAGCATTGCCATTATTTTAACAGATTGACATGGGATTTGATGGAAGGTGTTCCGCTTATATCTTTCCGTTATCTACTGATAATAACCGACTACGTCAATAATTATATCCAGAGGAGCTGTCGACCCGTTTGTAATGATGACGGACCCAGATGACGAAAGAGTAGCTATGTCAAGGTTGGGAATGGTCTGACCGGCACCGGTCCAGTTGACGTCACTGGTAGAAATTGCATTATTCGGAGCTACGGTTAAATAGCCCCACGAAGTGGTATCAGTCGCAGTAACATTAATGACTGCAGCTTCAATATTGGCTGGTATATTATTTGTTTCGGCTATTTGCACACTTAGAGAAGCACCCCCCTGCAAAGTCATTCCCTGATCCGTATATCCCGATGATTGTCTGGTGTCTACGAGTCTTACCGGATTAATACCCGTATAGCTTAAGCCGGTACCGGCGGCTCCTGAATAGTAGCCTGTTACGTCCAATATTACATCGGCGTTTCCGAAAGCATTTGAAACTACAATTGATCCAGTGGTGGAAAGAGTCGCAATTATCCTGTTTGATACCGTATCTCCTCCCGTCTGCCAGTTAAGAGCAGATGTTTGGGTAGATCCCGAAGGTGAGACACTCAAAAATCCCCACGCAGTTGTATTCGTGGCCGTTATGTTCACAACTACCGCTTCTGCTCCATAGGGAACTACGCCGTTGCCGGTTACTTGAACATCTAAGGTTCCTCCCGGAATTAATGTCTTATCGGAACACTGATTAGTAGTGTTTCTTGTATCACAAATTCTGGTGGGGACTATAGGGTTATACAGACCGGACGATCCTGTAGATGGCATATAGTAGCCTTCCAGATCAACAACTAGGTCAGTCGATCCAAATTTATTAAAAAAGTCAATTTTTCCGTCGCTACCTATAGTGGCTTCAACCAAATTTGCTTTAGTTTCTCCGACACTCCAGTTTAAATTGGAAGTATCGGGAGTCGATACCCCGTCAGGATATACTGTCATATAACCCGATGACGTAGTATCTGTCACAGTGACATTTAAAGATACGACCGTGGCATTAGCAGGAATTCCATAGTTGCCTGCAATATCGAGCGTAAATGTTCCGGCAGGATTCAAGGTCTGAGACTGTCCGCTGTAACCTGAATTGACTCTGGTATCGACTATTCTGACTGGGGTTACGGGAAAATAATCTCCGGATAAATATTGGGGAACTACGGTATTTGATGGCTGAGATGCAGGAGAGTTGCCGTCTATATTAACTGCAGTTACCTTAAATGAATAGGCTGTTCCGTTAATGAGGCCCGTCATTTTATACGAAGTATTTGTAGAATGCGTATCTATTGCAGCGCCCGTAGAAGGAGTTATTATGTAGTCGGATATCGGACTAGCGTTCGAATTTGGGGCAGTCCAGGTTAGTACTGCCGTAGCATTACCCGCTGTTGCAGTTACATTAGTAGGAGCATCGGGAGTCCAATAGGGAATTACCGCACTGCTTGATATAAAAGGAATACCCGAACCGTCAATGTTTGTTGCCGTAACCGAATAGTTATAGCTCAATCCGGGTACTAAATTAGTAAAAACAGTACTGTAAATTGTTCCGGGAAACGTTTTAATAATCGGAGTTGATCCGCCTGCGGGATATAGCCCAACAGCATAACTCGAAATGGGCGAACTGCCAGAAGCTAGAGGCGGGTCCCATGACACAGTAGCTGACAGATTTCCCGGTGTAGCATTCACATTTGAAGGCGCATCAGGAATGGACGATAATGGACCTTTGATAACCGAAACTGTGCCTGATCCGTTATTTGCAACATAAACTTCATTTGTGTTTGGATTTACAGCTATACCTAGCGGATTATTGCCAACGAAAAAATTTGAAATAGTATTATTACTGGCTCCGTCAATTAACGATACTTCGCCACTTCCGGAATCCGTAACATATATCATATTCGTAGTTGCGTCAACCGCCACTCCAAACGGATTATTGTACGTTGCGGCTCCGTCGATCTGTGGATCGCTCTGTCCCCCGGGGAAAACACTAAGACCAGTGCTACCGTTATCAGCTACGTAAACTTTATCTGTAATATCATTAGTCGCAACTCCACCCAATGCCACATTCATGGGTGAAACATTAAATATGTAGTTTCCGATACCATCGATAAAAACAATGTTTCCGTCAAATCCTTCGGTCACGTAAATATCGTCGTCTATGGTGTCCACTGCAATACCGACCGGATA
>DAIDJA010000342.1 GCA_027451605.1 Acidimicrobiales bacterium | reverse complement strand
AGAGTAACCCTCGGTCCAAAAGGACGCAACGTTGTTTTGGAGAAAAAGTGGGGAGCACCAACTATTACAAATGACGGGGTTTCAATCGCCAAAGAAATCGATCTCGAAGACCCTTTCGAAAAAGTAGGCGCTGAGTTGGTGAAAGAGGTTGCCAAGAAAACAGATGATGTCGCCGGTGACGGAACGACCACGGCTACGGTTTTGGCATGGGCGCTTGTTAGAGAAGGACTTAGAAATGTTGCTGCCGGCTCAAACCCCATGACCCTTAAAAAAGGTATCGAGCTTGCAACCGAGGCGGCTGTAAATTCCCTGAAAGATCTTGCCGTTAAGACCGATGACAAGTCACAGATAGCTCAGGTGGCATCAATTTCCGCTGCGGATCCGGAAATTGGGGAAATTATTGCCGAGGCCATCGATAAGGTCGGTAAAGACGGAGTTATTACGGTTGAAGAGTCAAATACATTCGGCATGACGATGGATCTGGTTGAAGGAATGAGATTTGATAAAGGATACATTTCGCCTTATTTTGCAACCGATACGGACCGGATGGAGACAGTACTCGAAGACGTCTACATTCTGTTTGTCGGATCTAAGATTGCGTCGATAAGAGATATCCTCCCGCTGTTGGAAAAGGTAATGCAGGCATCAAAGCCTCTCGCTATTATCGCCGAAGACGTAGAAGGTGAAGCTTTGGCCACGTTGGTGGTAAATAAGATTCGCGGGTCGTTTAAATCTGTAGCGATTAAGGCTCCGGGGTTTGGTGACAGGCGAAAAGCAATGCTGGAAGATATGGCGATCTTGACCGGCGGTCAGGTAATTTCAGAAGAGGTTGGCCTTAAACTCGAAAATGTTACTCTGGAACTTTTGGGCAAGGCCCGTAAAATTGTAGTGACCAAAGACGAAACCACAATAGTCGAAGGTGCCGGTTCTGACGATAAAGTTAAAGGGCGCATAGCTCAAATTAAAGCCGAAATTGAAAATACGGATTCAGATTATGATAGAGAGAAGCTTCAGGAAAGACTTGCCAAACTATCCGGAGGGGTGGCAGTTTTGAAAGTAGGAGCTGCGACAGAAGTTGAACTTAAAGAGAAAAAACACCGTATCGAAGATGCGGTCTCAACCACAAAAGCAGCCATAGAAGAAGGAGTGGTTCCGGGAGGAGGAGTTGCACTTTTAAGAAGTCAGCAGGCTGTATTGGATACTCTTTCCAAAGTTGAAGGCGATGAAGCCACCGGTGTAAAGATTGTCGCTAAAGCCATTGAAGAGCCCCTAAAGCAAATTGCCGTTAACTGTGGTTTAGAAGGTGGAGTGGTAGTAAATAAAGTGAAACAACTTACTAATCCATCCGAGGGATTAAATGCAGCTACAGGGGTCTACGAGGATCTGGTAAAGGCCGGTGTCATCGATGCCGCCAAAGTCACGAGGTCGGCTCTTCAAAATGCAGCATCTATTGCGGCATTATTTTTGACCACCGAAGCTGTTGTAGTTGACAAACCAGAACCGGCGGCCGCTCCTGCCATGCCCGGCGGAATGGATGATTACTAGAAATCCTATTTAATTTAAATACTAGTTTTAAAAATTGGGCGTCACCAAATAGAAGATGGTGACGCCCAACGCTTTATTAACTATGTTGCTTTAAACAACTTGCCAAGTGTCAGTTGTTTTTTAAGTAAAAAAACTTAGGCTAATTCGATAAAATTGTTTAAATATTAGCCCAAGGCCGATTAATAGAACCAAAATCGCAGAGGTCTTGGTATTCTTTAAACTTGAATTTCGATGCAAAAGTTGCTGAATGGAAGTAGTGGTATCACAAAGCGGACATTTGTGACCGCTGAAAAGTCGATATGGACACAGAGTTAATTTGGATTCGGGCATAACATAGGCCCAAATGATATATAGGACCCAAATGGAAATCAGCTTATTCAGGGGTATGTAAGTTTTATCCGCTCCAGAAACCTTAGACAACTCTAGGTCTCCTCTTGTATTCGCTCTCCAGCCGCTGAGTCTCCCCAGACACCACCGTGGTATCTGGACTCGGCGAGTCGACATTACTGTCTTCCACCCTCATCTTCGAGAGTGGTCCGCTTGGAGTCCTGCCGTGAGCGGTAACCGTTCCGGTTGTCATATAACTGACAGATCCAGTCAGGTTCTCCTTTCGGCGTTGGAACCGTCCATCCAGGATCTCTTTCACCTTGGTGTAGGAGGTGAAGGTGCCGATTTCAGTATCGGTGATCCTGGCTTTTAAGTTCATGGCCGCAA
>DAIDJA010000341.1 GCA_027451605.1 Acidimicrobiales bacterium | reverse complement strand
GAAAACGAAAACGATAAAGATTTCAAGGACAGGGTAAGAATAATACTCAGAGAGGAACTAGATTTTGCAATCTCAAATCAAATACTAACTCCGATGGTAGCTTGGGGTTACTTTTCCGTGCGTTCGAAAGAAAATACTTTAATAGTTTACGGCGACGAAGGCAACACACAAGAGATTACACGGTTTGAATTTCCCCGGCAAAAAGAAGAACCGTATCTCTGCATCGCCGATTTTTTCAGAGACGTAGATTCGGCAGAAAATGATTACGCATCATTTTTTGTAGTTACAATGGGCAAAAAGGTATCCGAAGAGACACAAAAACTTTTCACTGCAAACCGATACAATGATTACGTTAGACTTCACGGACTTGGTGTTGAGATGGCCGAAGCTTTAGCGGAATACTGGCATTTTCGAATTAGGCAGGACTGGGGGTACGTGGACGAGGATGGTCCTTCCCTCACAGGTCTTTTCAGGCAAAAATATCGTGGAGGACGTTATTCGTTCGGTTACCCGGCGTGCCCTGACTTAGAGGACAATGCCAAGGTAGTCGAGATTCTAAATGCCGAAAAAATAGACGTAACCGTAAGCGAAGGCTTTCAACTCCATCCCGAGCAGACGACACTTGCTATTGTGTGTCACCATCCAAAAGCTAAGTACTTTGTGGCATAACCTTAAGGAAAGATGCCATAGCAAAATTACACCTTTAGTTTAAGCTAACTTACCGATGCGAAGGAATTCTTAACTGATTATATTTAAGTCGAAGCCGGTTAGATACTTAACGAATAGTTTATAAGCGGCAGCCATAATTAGATATTTAACGTCTCCCCCCGTCAACCACCAACTTGGCTCCATTTATGAATTTAGCCTGTAGGGATGCAATAAAGGCGACTACTTCCCCAAAGTCCTTAGGGTTTCCGGCAATCAAAGTCAAGGTGTCCCGGTGCAGCTCACGTATTCGATCGGTTAGATGTACTCCGGGACAGATGGTATTCATGGTAATATCGTTAACTTCGTCTCGTAAATCAAAAGCCGCAGTTTTCGTCCACGCGAATAAGGACTTACGGGCCAAATTAGACAGTGACAAATTAGGAATCGCCTGTTCGATACTATAGGATGATATTGAAATCAGCCGTCCAAAACCGGTTACTTTCATAAATTTTAAAGAATTTTGAAAAAGCCTTACCGTCGCTAACATGTTGTTATTAACGGCATTTAAAATATCCTCGTCGGTAACATCCAACGACCTTACCGGTCTTGGTCCGTTGGCATTGGCAACCACAATATCGATTGAACCATATTTTTCCATTGTGGCTTCAACCAATCTTGCCGGAGTTTCCTTATCGCATATATCACCCTTTATGGCGGTAACTTCTATATCCAACTGTGATAATTCCGATGCGGCAGCTGCCAAATGGCCTGCATCACGAGAATTTATAACTACTTTAACCCCTTCAATACCCAACGCCATAGCACTATAAAACCCAAGTCCTCTCGAGGCCGCGGTAATTAATGCGACTTTATTTCTGATTCCCAGATCCATTTCCCCAGATACTCCTATTCGTTAAACAATGAAGAACCACTAGTTTATTCAAGAATCTGCCGACCCAGATTCCGATAAAATATTTGCCGATCGATCAGCATGGTAACTGGACCTCGTAAAAGGAGATGATTCAATGTGTCCTATCCCAATTGATTCACCGTATTGCCTAAAGGCTTCAAACTCATAGTCACTTACATACCTCATCACCGGCAGGTGTCGCTTCGATGGCCTCAAATACTGCCCTATTGTCACAATTGAGACACCGACGGATTTCAGATCAGTGATCAGTTGCAAGACTTCCTCGTTGGTCTCACCGAGACCAACCATCAACCCCGATTTGGTAATCAATCCTTGTTGTGAAGCCTGAGCCAAAAGAGCTAAAGATCTTCCGTAGGCGGCTGAAGGTCTCACTGCCTTGTGCAGCCTTGCAACGGTTTCCATATTATGATTAAGAACATCCGGAGTCGAACTTATAATCTCTTCGATTATCTCATACCTCCCTTTAAAATCAGGAATAAGAATTTCAATTTTAGTACTGGGATTTAATAACCGCACCGATTGGATTGTTGAAATCCAGTGCCCAACGCCCAGATCTTCAAGGTCATCTCGATCGACACTGGTAATTACCGCATATTTCAAATTCAGCTCAAATATGGCCCTTGCCACATTGTCAGGTTCATTAAAATCCAGCGAGCCAGGTTTACCTGTCTTGACATCGCAGAATCCGCAGGATCTGGTACATACG
>DAIDJA010000340.1 GCA_027451605.1 Acidimicrobiales bacterium | reverse complement strand
ATTGCTAACACAAATTGGGCCGAGGCTGTTTTAAAGTCATCGCTGCTGTTTTGCCCATAAGCTCTAACTTTAATCAGTTCCAAATAATCGTCGCAAAACTCCCAAAAAAAACTCTCGGTAACCTCCAAGGCCTTTGCGTAATCATAATTTTCAAATGCTTTTGTTGCCTGATCAACCACTGCTTTCAAGCGCCTCAACTGACAGACATCAATGGGAAGTAATTCTGAAAGTTTTCCCGGACTGTTATACAGTTCTTCGAATGTTTTAAGATCTTTCAAAAACGCTTCAGTGTTAATTCTGTCTAAGGAGAACTTGGATGCATTCAGAAGCTTAATGACCAGACGACGTCCGACCTTCATTTGCCCCTCGTCAATCGAAGTATCCACCCCGGGACGCCCCGATGCAGCCCAGTAACGAATTGCATCTGATCCGTGAGAAACCAATAAATTCATCGGCGTAACCACGTTGCCCTTTGATTTTGACATCTTTTTTCTGTCCGGGTCCAAAACCCAGCCGGAGATGGCCGCATTTTCAAATGGGATCTTACCAAACTCCAGATACGATCTGACTACTGTGGTAAACAGCCATGTTCTTATAATATCATGAGCCTGAGGTCTCAGATCCATTGGAAATACCTTATTAAAAAGTTCCGGATCTTCCAGCCATTTGCCGGCAATCTGGGGAGTAAGCGACGAAGTCGCCCATGTATCCATTACGTCGATATCGCCCACAAAACCGTTTGGTCTATTTCTGTCACTTGCTTGGTAACCGGGAGGAACGTCCACGCTCGGATCTATGGGCAATTGACTTCTATCCGGAACAATAATTGAGTTAAATCGGATATCACCGTTTGCATCGGTTTCATACCAAACCGGAAACGGAACTCCAAAGTATCTTTGACGCGAAATACACCAATCGGAATTAAGACCAAGGACCCATGATTCAAACCTACTTAGCATATAGGGTGGGTGCCATAAAATCTTATTTCCGAGTTCAATTAATTCGTCTTTTAGGTCGGTGACCCTTATATACCATTGACGAGATGTAACTATTTCAAGCGGCTTATCTCCTTTTTCAAAAAACTTCACGGGGTGAACAATGGGCTGAGGATCCCCTAAAAGATCACCCGACTCGGCAAGAAGCTCAACTATGATCTCTTTCGCCTTGTTAACCTTCGCGCCCTGAAGTCTTGAATAGTTATTATTAGCGGTTGCCGGATCCTGAGAATCAAAGCCGCCTTTAGTAAACTCAATCGGGGTAAATCTGCCGAACCTGTCAATTACCGATCGCAGCGGTAAATTAAGTTCACGCCACCATACAACATCTGTCATGTCCCCAAAAGTACAAACCATCGCAATTCCCGTTCCCTTCTGAGGATCGGCAAGATTATGGGGCAGAACCTTTATCGGTACTTTAAACAGCGGGCTAATTACAGTCTTGTTAAAAAGATATTGATACCTGCTGTCATCGGGGTTGGCTACCAAGGCAACGCATGCCGGCAGTAGCTCCGGTCTGGTAGTATCCACTAACACATATTTTGATTCGACGGTTTGGGGCTCTGCGATTTCAAATCTTATCGTATGATATGCTGAACTTACCTGCCGATCTTCGATTTCAGCCTGAGCAACTGCCGTTTGAAAATCAACATCCCACATCGTAGGAGCTTCCTTGTTGTATACCGCATCTTTTTCCAATAAATTCAAAAATGCTCTCTGAGAAACTGCCTGAGCCTGAGATGAAATTGTGGCATATGTGTTGTCCCAATCCACGGACAATCCAAGATATCTCCAAAGATCCTCAAAGGCAACTTCGTCATCCTTAGTTAGCCGATGACATAGTTCAATAAAATTTTTTCTGGATATGCCAATAGGAGGATTAAAAGGTTTTTCGGGAATCGTAAAATTTTCGTCGTAATCTAAGTTCGGATCACATTTAACACCATAATAATTTTGGACACGTCTTTCAGTCGGAAGTCCGTTATCATCCCACCCCATCGGATAAAATACCTTCTTCCCCATCATACGCTGAAACCGAGCTACAGTATCGGTATGAGTATATGAAAAGACGTGACCGATATGTAAAGATCCCGATACCGTTGGCGGCGGAGTGTCTATAGAATAAACTTCCTGTCTTGACTTTATTGTAGAGCTATCAAACTTGAAGACAGAGTTTTCTTTCCAAAAAGCCAACCACTTGTTTTCGATTCCATCTATATTTGGTTTCTCGGGTACTTTAAGCTTCATATCGTTTCTCGTAAATTTTCGGCAAATGTCTCGGCGGCAATGCCAATTT
>DAIDJA010000339.1 GCA_027451605.1 Acidimicrobiales bacterium | reverse complement strand
AACAAGCAATTTTGGAAAACAGAAACTGGCAAGATCTGCTTTCAGTGGGAGAACTTTACAAAGAACTTGCTCTGGAATTTAAACATCAGCTGAAAATAACAGGAACCGAAGATTTCGTTGAATTCGATGACGCTGACGTAAAACGACCGCCGTTAGTCATAAACGCGGGAAATGGGTTTGCCTTCGTATCTGCAAAGGGGGATGTCTGCCCCTCCGGATTCTTACCCAAGGTCGCGGGTAATATACGGGAATCTACCCTCGCTGAGATTTATAGGAGCTCATCGGTATTTAGAGACTTGAGAGATCCTAGAAAATTGACCGGTAAGTGCCAAAAATGCGAATATGTAAATATATGCGGCGGGAGCAGGTCTAGATCATTTGGAACAACGGGTGACTATGAAGGCGACGATCCCTCATGCAACTATAATCCTAAAACCGCCTGAGCCTCAGCCTAAAAAAGCAGAAAACTTCTAAATTAAATGGAATTCTTGCTAGCCCACACTGCGGCTTCGGTTCTTCTGGAAAATCCCATCTTCATCAAAAGGTTGGAAACATAATTTTTGACGGTCTTCTCGGCCAGATATAGTCTTGTGGCTATCTCTCTGTTGGTTAGGCCTTCAGTCAACAGGTGGAGTATCTTTTTCTCCTGATCCGTCAAAAGATCCAGTCTGGGATCATGAGACTCCAATTTTGCCTTAATTCGATCCACTTCTTCGGACTTCAAAAGCGTTTTGCCGGCGGCTACATCCATGACTGCATCAATAAGTTGCGTACCTTTAATTTGTTTGGCAATAAACCCTTTGGCCCCGGCTAACACAGCAGCCAGCAAAGCTTGATCATCTGCATATGAGGTTAAAATTAGAGATTTAATGTCATCATACTTTTCTGAAATTTCGCGACAAAATTGAATTCCGTCTCCGTCGGGAAGTTGAATATCCAATATCGCCACCTCGGGAACCGATAATTTTATCCGATTCCTCGCATCGCTGATACTTCCGGCGTCCCCGACTATTTCAATCTTGTCTGTAGATTCCAGCAAATTGGCAACCCCGTGCCTTACGATCTCATGATCATCCAATAAAAATACCTTTATTTTGGAAGCCTCTTTAACAGGTGCTTCTTTTTTATCTTCAAAACTCATTTGCAGCCACCTTAAACACAATACCCGTTCCCTTTCCGTTTAACTTATTTATTGTAAGATCACCGTCCGTCAATGAAGCCCTCGATTTAATATTCTTAAGACCATTACCGGAATATTCTCGTTCAAAGTCAAAGCCGGTTCCGTCATCTGTCACAGACAACTCAATTAAATCGGAAAACATTACACCCACATTAATATTTTCGGCAAAGGCATGTTTTACTGCATTAGTTATTACCTCGCGCGCTATACACACCAAGTGATCAAAAATCGAACTGTCCATGATTCGATTGAGATTGCCGCTGTGAGTTACCGTAAAGTTAATTGACGAACCCTTTTCAAAATCCTCAATTATCTTGTCAATTTCATTAAGTAGATCACGTCCCGTAAGTAACGATTGTTGGTCAATGGCAAAAATGGTCTTTCTGATATCGTGAATTACTACGTCAATTTCATTTACAGAATCTTCGAAAAGATCTCTTACGCTTTCGGGTTCAATCTTGGAAGTTTTAGCCTGCATCTTAATGCCGATGGCAAACAACCTCTGTATTACATTATCGTGAAGGCTTCTGGCTATTCGTTCACGATCTTCAATCAATGAAAGTCGTTTTATACGATCATGCAACCGGGCTTTTTCCAAGATAACTCCCGTTGCCTTAGAAAATGCTTCCAGCAACTTTTCATCGTCTTCATCAAAATCGCCTCCGTCGATTTTATCCGCTAAATAAAGATTGCCAAATGCCGATCCGGCAAGCACAATCGGAACCCCTAAAAATGAATTCATTATCGGGTGATTTTTCGGAAATCCAGTGCTTCGATTATCATCTACAATATTGGATATCCTAACGGGTTTCAACTCGGTAATCATCACTCCAAGTATTCCGTGACGAGTTGGCAATTTTCTAATTGCATTTACCTGTTCGTCCGTTAACCCATACGTTATAAAATCAGAAAGTTCGTTTTTAGCTTCGTTTAAAACTCCAAGAGCTCCGTACCTTGCTCCTGCAAGTTCGGTGGCTGATTTAACGACTTGTTTCAATGCCGAAGTTAAATCCGGCTCTCCAACCAACGTCAATATCGAATCTATTAGTGCATGAAGTTCGGCCGGATCCGATATATTTCCGTAGGACATAGTACTTAGTTTAATATATTGTTACAAAATTAG
>DAIDJA010000338.1 GCA_027451605.1 Acidimicrobiales bacterium | reverse complement strand
TTGCCTCTTTGAGATCGACAAATGATTCAAATGGAAGCATATGACCGCGGTCCAGCAATTTAATTAAAATCGAGTCTTTAATTTTAACATGAATTTGTTTTGACAAAAATATGGGCGTCAAAGTGTCTCTTGTGCCTACCATAATTATTGTTGGTACTTTAATCGATTCAAGTTTGTCAATTAAATTCAAATTTGACATGTCTATCACAAAATCTGATCTGGCTTCTTTTTGAGTAGCCAAAAACATATCTCTGGTAGCTAACAGTTGGGCTTTAGGCGGCTTTTTGCCGTGAGCAGAAGAGACCAAAAGCATCCCTATCGAATCGTTCAAAAAGGCCTCTTCCAGCAAAGTGCTTCTAAGAAGACTTACTACCTGACCTGATACCGCGGGAAGTTTGGCAAGCGTAGCCATCGGTACCGCCGAAGCCGCCGTTGCTACCAATAACAGTGCACTGACTCTGGTTTTTGCGGGCTTATTTACCATAACATATTGCGCGGTCATTCCTCCCATAGAATGCCCAACTAAAATTACATTTTCTAAGTTCAGCCCTTCAATTAAATCCGATAGGTCTTGGGCGATCGCATCAATAGTAAGTCCCAAATTTCCTATTGAGGAGTCACCGTGACCTTGATGGTCATAGGTTATAACGTATCTGCTGTCTTTTAGCAGCTCTCTTACAAGACAACTCCATAATTTTTGATTTTCCGTCCATCCGTGTGACAGTACTATCGGGTTGCCCTTCCCTTTAAAAATACTGACGCTCAAAACTGCGCCTGTTGAAGTTTTAAATTCGACAGATTCGTGTTCGGGGAAATCCAGAGGATGACCGTTTGTTATGTCGTCAGCCATATCGAATTCATCAAATTTGTTTCTGAGCGCCAATGAAGCGGCAACGCCCCCGGCAAGCGTGGTCAAGAATGTCCACTTCTTCCACTTGGATCTGACGGCAGAAATCTGTTCGAATATCGTATCTGCATCAGACGATATAATTACGGTTTTTTGATCTGACAAACTTTTTGACATAATAAAGCAATTTTAACTTAAGTGACTTAATTAATGTAGACTTTTTAAAAAATTGGAAGATTGCCCGAGGTGACAAAATCTGAGTTTTGGTCACAGAATTATGATTTAAACAATATTCGATAGCGTTTAAGTCTACTTGCGGTGACAAATAAAAATAATCCAATCAGGTGATTATAGGCGATGTACCTGTGAATATATTTCCGTAGTTGTTCCAGTAGAGTTACCTAACTTACAATTATGCGAATAATCGTTTTTGGATTGATGCAATAACTGTTTGACTGAATTTCAAGGGGCGAACTGCCAAACTGTTACTATAAAATCTTGGTTTAGATTTACAAAAATAAACAGTTTTTGTTAAGTTGACCACAGTTGCCTTGGGAGATTTTAATATGGAATTACCAAAATATGTGAATTTTGGCGATAATTTTTATCTGTCGTATATTTTTTTTGAAAAATTGGAGACCTAATGACTACCGAAAATGAAATTATAGATAATTATGACCTGATGGATTCGGTTGTAAATCTTTGCAAAAGAAGGGGTTTCATTTTTCCGTCAGCAGAGATATACGGAGGTTTTAGGTCGACTTATGACTACGGACCCCTGGGAGTACTTATGCTGCAAAATGTTAAATCTAATTGGTGGAGATCTATGGTTCAGGAGCGAGACGATATCGTAGGACTTGACTGCTCAATATTGAGCACGCCGAAAATTTGGGAAGCATCGGGACACCTGAGCACTTTCACCGATCCGCTTGTCGACTGCAAAAAGTGTCACGAAAGATTTCGGCAGGATCAGATTGGGTCGACATGTCCTAATTGCGGTTCAACCGAGTTAACAGAATCTAGAGATTTCAATCTGATGTTTAAAACTCATGCCGGCCCCGTTGAATCCGAGTCGACTGTGGCTTATTTAAGGCCGGAAACGGCTCAGGGAATGTTTGTGAATTTCCAAAATGTTTTGACAACTTCGCGTAAAAAGCTTCCTTTCGGAATTGCTCAGGTTGGTAAGTCTTTTAGAAATGAGATCACTCCCGGTAATTTTGTATTTCGCACCAGAGAATTTGAGCAGATGGAAATGGAGTATTTCGTTGAACCGGCTAGCGCCAGTCAATATTTTGATTATTGGGTAACCGCTAGGCACAAGTGGTATTTAGAGCTTGGTATTCCTTCACAGATGCTGCGCATCAGGCAGCATGATCCGGAAGAACTTTCTCACTATTCCACTCAGACTTCGGACATAGAATTTGAATTCCCCTGGGGATTCGGAGAACTGGAGGGAATTGCAAAT
>DAIDJA010000337.1 GCA_027451605.1 Acidimicrobiales bacterium | reverse complement strand
CAATGTCGTCTTGAACAATTTTTATGTAGTAAGTGGTTTGCTCTACCGAAGTTGCGGCATTTGAGATTCCGCCCATCAGATCAAGGTCTTGGGCTATCTCGAATGAACTTCTTGTGGAGGTCCCTTTAAAAAGAAGATGCTCAAGGAAATGACTGGTTCCTGAAATGTCAAACCCCTCGTCTCTGGCACCTATCTCAACGCACATGGCAATTGTCGCCGAAAGCACCCCCGGCATAGACTCAGTTACTACCCTGAGACCGTTATCCAATTTGTCATATTTGATCATTATTAACGGCGACGACGATTCTTCGGGCTGTTATTTCTGTTTCGTGATTGCGATCGGTCTGGATCTTCAACGGCGGGTCCCAGATCTCCGAACTGAGATTCAAACTCCTCTTCAAATGAGACTCTTTCCACCCTGGAGCCCCCTCTTGATTCAGATGAAACCCTTTCGCCTTTCTCGGGACTTGAAGCCACCAAAGCATCAGGTGATTTCAGGGCGAGGGCAACTTTGCCTTGATCGTCAATATCTTCAACCACAACTTCGATTTGCTGGTTAAGGCTAAGTACATCTTCTACAGTGTTTATTCTTTTACCATTGCCCATTTTGGTGATGTGGAGAAGCCCGTCTCTACCGGGAAGAACATTTATGAATGCGCCGAATTTTGTTATATTTACGACAGTACCGTTGTAAGTAGCCCCCAACTCAACAGACGGAGGATTAAGGATAAGGTCAATTCTTGCCTTAGCTTCATTTACCGCGGCTGAATCCTTAGATCCGATAGTTACGATACCATGGTCGTCCATATCATCGATATTAATGTCCACACCAAGATCCTGTTGGATTGAATTAATAGTCTTGCCTTTGGGTCCTATTACCTCTCCGATCTTTTCCGAATCGATCTTGAATGTTATTATCTTAGGAGCTACCGCACTAACTTCTTTTCTGGGCTCGGAGATAGCGGACTTAATAACATCCATTATCGTCAATCTCGCTTCTTTGGCCTGGCTAAGCGCTTGGGCTAAAACTTCGGCCGGAATTCCGTCAATTTTGGTATCCAATTGTAATGCCGTCACCACATCTTCAGTACCGGCAACCTTAAAGTCCATATCTCCGTAGGCATCTTCGTCACCGAGAATATCAGTCAAAGTTACATACTTTCCACCCTCGTAAATAAGACCCATGGCGATACCGGCAACAGGCGCAATAAGAGGTACTCCTGCATCCATTAACGACAGCGTAGACCCGCATACCGAGGCCATAGACGTAGATCCGTTTGAGGCCAATACGTCAGAAACTAGTCTCAGGGTATAGGGGAACTCCGAAAGAGGTGGAACTACAGGCAAAAGGGCGCGTTCGGCTAAAAGCCCGTGACCGATTTCACGTCGTTTTGGACCTCTCATTGCTCCGGGTTCGCCTGTAGAAAACGGAGGGAAGTTATAGTGATGCATGTACCTCTTAGACTCGTCGACGGTAATTGAATCCAAGAGCTGATTCATTTTGGGCATTCCCAAAGTTGTCACATTAATAACCTGAGTTTCTCCACGTTCAAATAATCCCGAACCGTGAGCTGTGGGTAAAAGTGAAACTTCGGCCGATAACGGACGGATTTGACGGGAATTTCTTCCGTCGATCCTTAAATCTTCGTTAATAATTCGCTCTCGAACCAATTTTTTGGTTATAGCTTTTACGGCAGCTCCGATTTGATCAAGACGATCTTCAAATTCGGGGGTCAAAGCCGCAACCAAGCGTTCCTTTAACTCAGACTTTAACTTATTTCGTTCGGTCTTAGATGAAACTTTGATCGACTTTTCAATGTCATCTTTAGCCAATTCAAGAATTTTGTTAAAGAGATCCTCGTCATAGTCCACAACGGAAGTATATTCCATTACCTCAATTTCACCGACTTTTGCTTTAAGTTCAAGCTGGAGCTCAATTGACTCTCGAATCCACTTCTTAGCGGCCTCTAGGCCTTCTGCTATAACTTCTTCGGTTACCTTCGGGGCACCATCACCGAAGTAGCTGAACGCCTTTTCCGCACCGCCGGCTTCGACCATCATGATAGCAATATCACCCTGGCCGTCTCCGATTGACCGACCTGCTACTACCATCTCAAAAGTTGATTCGTCCCCCTCTTTGAAAGTTGGGTTTGGAATCCACTGACCGCCTTGGCTATATGCAATTCTTACTGCACCGATAGGACCCAAAAACGGAATACCCGATATTACAAGAGCGGCAGACGCTCCGTTTATGGCCAAAACATCATGAGGGTTTTCCTGATCTGCACCTAAAATTGTAGCTACGACATGAACTTCATTTC
>DAIDJA010000336.1 GCA_027451605.1 Acidimicrobiales bacterium | reverse complement strand
CTTAAGCAAACATTTCGAAGAATTTTAAATCCAGTTGTTAAAAACACAAAACTCCGTTAACGTTCGAAATGAAAAATCGAGGCGTCACCACCACAACTGTAAACTAATCCAACTCTTAATGAATCATTCCGGGATTTGATAGGCCTTTAGAGGATGTTCATCATCAATTTTTCAACTCCTCAAACTTTTCAATCATTGTTGGGTTTCCCTTTATCAATTTTTTTATCGTCAGTTCATCAGCTTTATTATTTGCGGATCCTATGTCGCTATAAACTTGGCTTAGTTTCGGGGCATAAAAAGAGCGGACGACGGGATTCGAACCCGCGACCCTCACCTTGGCAATTCTCACAATGGTGATTTATGGAAGCCGGAGTGCCTCAAAATAACGGTAAATACAGGAGTTTGGAAGTAGCAGGTTTGAACACTTAGTTGTGAATGCGCCATATATGCGCCATGGGTGTTTCAATGTACTGGAATAACTATTTTCTACAGCAGAGGATGTGTAAACTCATTTCACATGCGGAATGATAAATCAGCTTCCAACTTCTGAACCAAGTTCTTTTTGAGTTAAACCAATTAAACACGCGTTAAGTGGTAAATTACTCCGGAATATTCACACTCTCGGCAATTTACTTTACTGCTGATATCCAGGCATTTGATCTCTAAATATCCTATTTTTCATTTTAAAATTGCAACTTGACACGCTCTTAAAATGTGATATATTGAAGTACATATTTAGGTCCTTTTTTTCTGGTAACGCCGTATTGATTCGTTTGTTACCCGAATAAAATAACGCATTTTCAAATGAAGTTTTGACCGGATACGCGGTTTCCACCAAAACCACTGCAATACACCAATCATAAGTTGGATCCCAGGTGACGGCCTCTGCGACTTTTGCAGACGGCTGAGGAAATTTAGTATAGCCATTGTTCTTGTCATATTGAACAGCAATATCCTTAAGGTTTGGATGTAAAACACTTTCCAGCGTCGGCATCAGTTTATATAAAGTAAATATTGGAGCGCCAGAAGCAACACCATAATTGTTCAAGGCATCAGGTAGAGTTCTATTCTTGGGGATAAATGATTGCCCATTAGATTTATAATAAATTTGCAACTCTGCCCCGACTTCTTCGATATTATTTTCAAAACTGAAAGGCTGATCAGTTAGCGTTTCTTGATGTTTAGGCGTGACAATCGATCTACTTGTCGCTGTGATACCGACCAATCGTCCAAGCAATCCGGATGCAATTACCATAAAGATAATTCCAATCACTATTACCAATTTCCGCGTATTTTTAACCTTTTTCATAATCCCAAACTATAAATCGGCATTTACAGGCATCACTGTTTGACTACAGTTACTTAAAAATTTTAATAAGGTCTTAATAACTGACTGTGGATTATCAATTCCAAATACTTTTACCGAGCCGTTTATAGCAAGTTGTGATAAATCAGTTGTCCGGAATACTACAGACTTTAAGGTATCAAAGCTTATACAGACCATTGGACCATCTTCTGGTTTACCATTTAAGAATTTACTACCTTGGTTAACTTCTATAGTCCAATATCCATCATGGGCAAGTTCATAAATAACTAAATTCAGGCCTTCCGGCAAAAAATCCAAATTTTCTTGAAACATGGATTCGAAAGATTCATTTTCTATCAGATTATGAATAAACTTATTCTCATTTTCCGTAAGTGTTGAAAATTTAAGTCCAAAGTGAATCACTCCGGGTTTTTGTAACACTTCCCACCTATAATTAATTTTGTAATTATAGGAATGGCCCCAGCGATGCGACAACATCCTGGAGCCCGGACAGCACCTTAAGAGGAGGCACTACCATGTTAAATGATAGCAGCCTAACGGCTTCAATTAATGATGAATTGGAATCTATCGGAGAATTCGTAAAATGGAAACTCCAAAATAAGTAGGAAACCGAATCAGGACTACACTATAAGTCTGAGAACAACGGTATTTCAGTTACATCAATTTCAAAACTCTTGTTAACTGCCGGACCATTCAACCCGTCTACTTGGGAAAACAAAAGAGCGGACGACGGGATTCGAACCCGCGACCCTCACCTTGGCAAGATTATCTTGGGTGCTGTTATAAACTAAAGTGAACTATTAAAGCAGGTAGATTAGGTATTAGAGCCTATATGAACTGTTGTAAATGAATACGAATGCGCCATTTGTGCGCCATGGCTGACGACATTTAATTATGACTCATCTGCTCGGTAGCTAGGTTAGATTCAATATTGTTATAACGAGCTGGATTAGTCTTCTTTTTATTTTCTATAAGACATTCTCCCATATTTACAATGAGAGA
>DAIDJA010000335.1 GCA_027451605.1 Acidimicrobiales bacterium | reverse complement strand
TAAACTTCGTGCCCTTTTTCTTTGATTACGCTTGGAGCGCCTATAAATTCGTGAATCCCGATAGAGCCTGGAATCAGAGGGCAACATAATTGATCGCTTTCATATTTTCAATACAACCCACAGAAACTACAACTATTGCCCGCAAAATTAGCGGACAAGCAGTCGACAGCGTTTCACATTGTCATATTTGCCTACTATATAATTTTAATAAACCGCGTCGAGCTAATTTTATCAAGCGGGTTAAATCATGCTATCGGATCCACATGGCATTTGACTCTGCTTTAGGTTAATTTGAAAAATATTTTGACGCATGGTAGATTTTTACTAATGAGCGAAAAGGCCAAAGCTCTTATTCTTCAAGGTCCCAATCATCTCACATTGGAAGAATTTCCGTTGCCTGAGATTTCAGATGACGACGCTCTGATTCAAGTATACGCCTGCGGACTTTGTGGAACAGACCATGAACAGTTTTCTGGAGCCCTCCCAATCGGAGGTCCTACAATTCCCGGCCACGAAACAGTCGGTCGCATTATAAAAATCGGAGATGCGGCCAAAGAGCGCTTTAAGGTAGATTTGAACGATATTGTTGCCGTGGAGGTTTTTCAGTCATGCAGAAATTGTATCAATTGTAACTCAGGGGATTATCGACACTGCGTTAATCACGGGTTGTTTGATATGTATGGATTTATTCCGATTAACAAACCGCCGTCTCTGTGGGGCGGATATTCAACTCATCTTTATATATCAAAAGATGCGATGCTGATTAAAATCCCCGATTCACTGGACCCTAGATTGGCCACTCTTTTTAACCCGTTGGGCGCCGGAATCAGATGGGCCGTAGAAGTTCCGAACACTAAAGCCGGTGACGTAGTTTCAATTCTCGGACCGGGAATTCGCGGAATTTCAGGCGTGGTTGCCGCTAAAAACAGCGGTGCCGAATTTGTAATGGTCACTGGCTTTGGTCCACGTGATAAAGGCAGGCTTGAATTTGCAAAACAATTCGGAGCCGATCTGGTAGTCGATACCCAAATACAAGATCCGGTAAAGGAATTAAAGTCAAAAACAGGAAGGTTATCTGACGTTGTTGTCGACGTTACCGCCAAATCCACCGCAGCTTTCGGACAGGCCGTCAATCTGTGTTCGGAAGGAGGTACGGTTGTAATCGCAGGTACAAAAGGGGCATACGGTGCGGAAAATCTATCGATCGACTCGATTATTTATAAAGAAATCAAAATATTGGGAGCGCTTGGCGTTGATATTAATTCCTATTCTAAGGCAATTGAAATTCTTAATTCTAACCAATTTCCCTTCAAAGAACTTTCCCGACTCGAAATTGGGTTAGATGAGGCCCAGAATTTACTGTCAGAACTAAGTTGCGGAAGACAAGACGCACTTCACTGCTTAATTAACCCGTTTAAATAAAATTATCAAAAAGGAGAAGCGTATATGGTATCCAACATTCCAATTATAGAGATGCTAGATAAGTCAGAAGCCGTAGAGCTGGGAAAGGCCAATGATATTCTGGAACCCATAGCAGAACTAAATATCTTTCGAACCCTCCTCAAACACCCCACCATGGCCGCATCCATCGGAAAACTTTTGGGAGTATTTTTGTTTCAAAATAAGTTGGATCCAAAATTAAGAGAACTCATCATCCTAAGAACCGGTTGGCTTTACGGCTGTAATTACGAGTGGACTCATCATTATGAAATTGCCAAAGCCTTTAAAGTTGACGAAGATAAAATTATGGCGATTCGATCGGAAAAGATCCCGTCGGATATTTTTGACAAAACAGAACTTATTATAATCAGATGTGTGGACGAAGTAAAAGAATTTGAATACGTCACAGACGCTACCCTAAAAGAACTTGCGGATTCATTTATCGACAATAAAGATGAGTTAACCCTTGAAGTTATCGGAGTGGCAACAACTTGGAAATTAATCACTCAAATTTTAAGATCTTTAAACATTAAACTAGAGGACCATCTTTCTGACTGGCCTCCGGACGGAAAATCGATCAACGGTTAGCAATAATTGATTATGCGATCCTATATGTCTGAATCGCGTGTGCAACAATTCTGGCTTCGGAATCATATGCTGTTATCTCCGTAAAGATTAATTCTTTCCCACGTTTTTTGGTGGTAGCTTCACATATTAAGTCTGATTTTTTAGCTACTCCAACATAATTTATCGTCATTGAGATCGTCGAGGCATTGGCGCCTTTATTAAAATCATGATTCGAAAAAGCTGCCATCGCCCCACTGGTATCAATAACTGAAGCGATCACTCCCCCGTGATAATGTGTGCCGTCATTTGTCAAATCAGTCCTAAAGGGCAAAC
>DAIDJA010000334.1 GCA_027451605.1 Acidimicrobiales bacterium | reverse complement strand
TCGGGAAAAAGTTAACGTAAACGGAGGTGCTATTGCCCTGGGACATCCGGTCGGCATGTCGGGCAGCAGATTGGCATTAACACTAAGTCACGAACTAAGACGACGCGGTGGAGGAATCGGCGCTGCCGCACTTTGCGGCGGTGGAGGTCAGGGAGACGCTATTGTAATAAAGGTCTGATTATTCCATGAGCCTTCTGCCGGTGAATGCCCTGGTCAGTGTTTGTTCATCGGCATAGTCTAAATCAGCTCCAACCGGCAGTCCCGATGCCAGCCTGGATACTTTCACCCCTAGTGGAGTTAAAAGTCTTTGGATATATAAAGCGGTGGTTTCGCCTTCCAGATTTGGGTTTGTACATACCACCACCTCAGTGATGCTTTCTTTATCAATCCTCTTTAAAAGTTCTTTAAGATGAAGATCTTCGGGACCCACGGAATCCAGAGGAGACAAAACTCCTCCTAACACATGATATCTGCCCTGGAATTCATTGGTCTTTTCCATGGCTATCACATCTTTTGGCTCTTCAACCACACATATAGTTTGATTCATCCGCCTGGGATCAGTGCAAGTTCTACAGATCACATCTTCTGAGAGATCAAAACAGGTTTCACAGAACCTGACTTTTCTTTTCACCTCCAAAAGTGATTCGGATAACTCAAAAACAAACTTTTCATCAGACTTCAAAATAAAATAGGCAATGCGCTGGGCTGACTTTGGACCTATACCGGGAAATTTGGATATCTCGTCAATTAATTTTTGAACCGAGGGCAGATATGACAATTTTATGACCCCTACTGCACTTCAGGCGGTTGTTCGGATTCAAGTACGGCTCCCGGAAACATTTCCGGTATTCTGCTTTGAACTACTTCCAATGGCAATATTGCATCGTCATCTACGTTTAAATTCTCTGCGTCGCAAAGTTCCTTATTTTGCACAAAATTGATCGAAACCGGAGATTTAAGTTCTTTTATAAGAAATTTTGACACGGTATCTTTTGTAGTATCAACGGCCCGTAAGGTAGTTTTCGGAGATACCTCTATCGTAACGGTTTGTCTATTGGACTCGACAACTTTCGAGTCTGACAGTATTGCTTGGTCTTTTTTGGAAAGTACAAAAGTCAATATATGCTTCCAAATCTTGTTAATTGAATCGATATCATTCAAGTCAACTTCAGGTGACCCCGGAGTGGTTTCGTCTTTATCAAAAGATTCTTTCGAAACCGCATTTTCGCTTTTAAAATTTTCGGTCCCGATCTCCTTTTTTGTCGCATCGCTTCCTAAAAGTAATGCGCCGATCGTCTTATTTGACGTCGTAAGATTTTGTCCTGATCTAGCTTTGACTTCCGTTTCCGATTCGGACAACCCAGCTGAGTCAGAACTGACACCGTAGGGAATATGTCTGCTTTGACCCATGTCGGACATACCGCCGACTCTGTTTAAATTACTCGTGAGTTCACTGAATTTATTTTCTAAACGACGAAGTCTCTCAGCGAGGGCACCGTAAGACTCATCCAAAACAGGATTAGTCAATCTTAAGATTGCAACCTCCAAAGTTATTCTGGGATCCGGCGCATCCTTCATCTCCACTAGAGTTTTACCCAACAGTTCAATTGCTCGCACGCTCAAAGGAAGGCCCAGTTTATTTACCATTTCCTTTGAAAGATCGGAATCACCGGAACCTTCTGTCTTCCTGTCAGGATTGACTGAGGCAATAAAGCCCTCCCTCAAAAACTCAATAATCTCCTGAGAAATATCCTGGGCATCATGACCATATTCAAAGAGCTGTTCAAGAACTACCAATACCTGTTTAGAATCCTGTTCGGCAACGGCCGTTATTAAGAGTTCAATTTGTGGTTCATCATCTAAAACCGAACCGGCTACGGAAATGAGATCCAATGCCGACAATGCATCTCGTGCCGAGCCTTTAGCCTTTCTGAGAACAACTTCAAGGTCATTGGGTTGCAGCCCCAATTCCGAAGTTTGATTAACCTGATCCAAAAGCTCTTTTAGGTTTCTGTTAGATATAAGATGGAATTCGAAGTGCTGAGTTCTCGATCGAATTGTAGGCAGGATCTTTTGCGGATCCGTAGTGGCCAAAACAAAAATAACGTGATTGGGTGGCTCTTCTAAGGTCTTAAGTAGAGCATTAGATGCCGCCGTCGACAGCATATGGACCTCGTCAATTATATAGACCTTCCATCTTCCCGGGCTTCCCAAAGCTGCACGTGATACAAGTTCGCGCATTGCATCCACGCCATTGTTGGATGCGGCATCCAATTCGTAAACATCAAGCGATATCCCCTTTTTGATCTCGGTACATGAACCGCACGTACAACAGGGTTCACCGTCGATCATAGCCGTACAATTT
>DAIDJA010000333.1 GCA_027451605.1 Acidimicrobiales bacterium | reverse complement strand
ACACTAAGGGACTTAGTGTGTAAAGGATGAAATTTTAAGGAGTTTTAGGTTGACTGTTGCGGAAATTGGCACTATTGTTGGACAGGAAGAGCAAGAGATATTGGCTCTTGTACATAACTTTGCTGAAACGGTAATGCGGCCCGTCGGGATCGAGCTTGACAAACTGTCTGATCCCTCAGACGTTATAAAGGCCGACTCCCCCCTTTGGCATGTCTTTGAAAGATACTCTGAATTGGGTATTGATATGTTTGAGCTGTCTAACTCGGGATTGCCGCCTAACAGAGTTGCATTGTTAAACGCAATGATTTCAGAAGAACTTGGTTGGGGAGATTCGGGGCTGGCTATTTCGCTGGAGGTATCGATTTTTCCCAAAGCCCTAGCTATGATGTCGGGTAATCCGGAACTTATTGAACAATTCGGCTCAGGACATGCTGTGGGATGTTGGGCAATTACCGAACCGGATCATGGGAGTGACGTTATATTTTTTGGCGGACAGCTAAAAGATATGCCCGGTAAGCCAAATTGTATTGCTAAAAAAGTCGGAGACGTTTTGGAAATAAATGGGCAAAAGGCTGCATGGGTTTCAAACGGTACAATTGCCAAAAACGCTGCACTTTTCTGCGCCGTTGATTTGGGCGAGGGAATCTGCGGAATGGGAGGAATCTTAGTCGACCTCTCTCAACAAGGAGTTACTCGCGGAGCACCTTTGGATAAGATCGGACAACGGGCCTTAAATCAAGGTGAAATATATTTTGAGAATGTGAGAGTTCCGCTACGAAATATGGTGATATCTCCCGATTTAGGGTCCTTCGGATCCGATGTTGGATTATCAATGGCAAATGCGGGCATGGGAGCAACTTTTGTAGGGGTTTCAAGAGCCGCCTTTGAACTTGCGGTCAGTTACGCCAAGGAAAGGATTCAAAAGGGTGTTCCGATTATCGAACACCAAAGTGTAAAATCCCGATTATTCCAAATGTATAGAAAGATGGAGGCCTCACGGCATTTGGCGCGCCAAGCGGTTGTAAATAATGGGATGGGAGCTCCTGACTTGAAAATGTCAATAGCATCCAAGGTAACAGCCACGCAGTCCGCCTTTGAAGTTGCCAGCGAAGCCATCCAGATCTATGGTGGAAATGGCTTGGCTAAGGCCTATCCGGTTGAGAAGTTAATGCGCGACGCTCGCGCTTCTATGATCGAAGACGGTTGTAATGAAGTACTGGGCATGATGGCGGCGGAAAAATTTTAAAGGAATTAATGGATATTTTGTTTACAGAAACGAAAGGAAATAATTATGGATTTAAGTAACTTAGATGGAGCGATCTGGATTAATGCGAGGGTATTGGTCGCAGAATTATCAGTAGATCCAACAGAGGCGGCAAAGTTTGTACCCCCCGAGATGAAGATGACCGATGAGTCAAAAGCTACGGTATTTATCGCAGACTATCCGGAAACCACATTCGGGTCAGTTTACAGAGAAGCTGCGGTAATTATGCATTGTGAAGATGAGAAGGGAGCTTTTAGATACTGTCCTTGGATGGTCGTAGATGATGATACTGCCTTAATACTGGGTCGAGAGCTGCTCGGTTTCCCAAAGAAGATGGCCGAAATTAAGTTGGAAGAGACTAATAACCATGTTATTGGAACCGTATCCAGAAAAGGTGTTGAAGTAATGCGCATCGAAGGATCCGTCGAAGCTGAAATTGCTCAACCGTCTCCGGTATTTGGCGTGAGAATGATTAATGTATTTGGTTCACTTATCGGCGGAATGAAATTACTGGAGATACCTCCTTCGTCTGAGAAGTTCAAATCAGCCAATAGCGTCACTGCGAAGGTAACTTTAAATTCGAGCGATCGGGATGTTCTCGGTGGATTAAGTTCTCCCGTTGAAGTTGACGCAAGACTGGTAACTATGGACTTTGGTGGCAACGGAGAGTTGCCTGCTTTGACCAAGGATATCGATTTAAATTGGTCGCTTTTGAATTTTTTTACCAGGGCAAACTAAACTGATTTAATATACGGTTCAGACAAGGCGAACCGGAAGAATATTGAACCAAATACGGTGATTTAACGGGAACTTGTAATTGCCTGGATCAAGTAACAAATAAAACTGCTGGCATACCGTCGGTTTACCCATGATAAAAGTTGACATATGGGTTGTACGATATGTCGCATAAGCCAAGAAAAGTCATTTGTCACAGAAAATTGATGGCATACTGAACAATTTGGCTAATAAGTATATTGATCATACAACAACAAAGGAAAACTTGTCTAAAAGGTTACCTTATTTTTGTTTTGGCCGTGAATTCAGTTGGTCGGCAGCATTGCCATCGAAGTCTTAAATTATGCTGTCAGTAAGTTGATTTTGCGCCTATCGTCTGTTCAA
>DAIDJA010000332.1 GCA_027451605.1 Acidimicrobiales bacterium | reverse complement strand
TCAGTGGTACCATGGTCCAATAAACTGCACAGAAGAATTTATGGCAAAAACCGAGAGAAATAAAAAAGATTTTCAGCCTGACGATATTGATACGGTTTCTGACAGATCGAAGCAAGGATCAGAATTGGATGGCAGTGATCAAAATGGCAATGATCCCAAGGTGGGCGATACGGAAGTGGATCAAAATGATGATCCGGGAAATCGCAAGCCCCCATGGCATTTTAAAGCTTTTATAGTGATATCGGTCGTGTATTTGGGATATCGAATCTATCAGGGTGTTGAATGGCTGCTTCACCATATAAAGTAAGATATATAACGTTTAATGACTTTTAATTACGACGGGCTATGGCGCAGTTTGGCTAGCGCGCTTGACTGGGGGTCAAGAGGTCGGGAGTTCAAATCTCCCTAGCCCGACAAGTATTTTATGGGTACATCTCAACTTGGATAGAACAAGTTTCTTCTGTGCCCATGTTTTTTGGGGGTCCATGAACCTTCAGGTTTTATTTTGAAGGCGGTTTTTTGGGATATCTGTTAATTGTCGTAATGGTAAATCTCACCAATGGCATATCATCGATTATTGTATGGTGACTCAATTTATTTCAGTCGACCCGATATTTATTTTAAGTTTAATTTATTCCAAATCGTAATATTCTAAATTGAGTCTCTTAATTAAGTAACTTGAAACGAAGTTAATTTATTAAGTTAGTCAGTATCGCTGTTGTGTCAAAATAATCATCTCTGATTGTTAATTAAATTCAATTTTTCAAAATTGACGAACCTACACACGATTAGTAAGTATTTGGATAATTTAGTGTCATTTTGGCAGACCTATGTTTTAGTATGATTTTTACATGAGATTTGTATTTTATAATAATTCCGCCTATTTGAAAAAACCTTCCGCTGCCACATTAGGCGATTCGGAGTGGATTCCATTGGATGAAATTGTAAAGGATTCGCGGCGTGGTGATTACGATATCAACAGCACGTCGTTTTATTCGTTATTTAATGAGATTAGTGATCTATTGCACGGAAATGATTTAGTCGGTGCAAATGCCGTTAAATTGGATTCGGATTCAAAGTTCGACTCTGTGTCGGCTTCGCCGAGACAAATTATCGCAGTCGGCATAAATTACGTGGACCATGCCGAGGAGATGAACATGGAGGTTAGTGATTCACCTGTTGTCTTTACTAAATTCCAATCCTGCATAGCCGGTGCAAACGCTATTGTAGAACTTCCGAATGAAACTGTCGATTACGAAAACGAGCTCACCGTCGTAATCGGAAAATTCTGTTCGAATGTTTCCATAGACAATGCATTGGATTATGTTGCCGGAGTTACAGTAGGAGAAGATATATCGGATCGCACACTACAGTTTGCCGCCGGTAGCCATTTTTCACTTGGAAAGTCATACCATAATTTCGGTCCGATAGGGCCGGAGTTGGTGACTTTGGATGAGATAGGTTCACTTGAAGATCTCTATATCAAGACTTGGCTGAATGGAGAATTGGTTCAGGACTCGTCCACTTCCCAGATGATCTTTAAGGTTGATTACTTAGTTTCTTATCTTTCAAGCGTTATCGATCTTTATCCGGGAGACGTAATTTTTACGGGATCTCCCGCAGGCGTTGGATTTTCTAGGCGACCCCCTCTTTATTTACGTCCTGGTGATATCTTAGAAAGTGAAATTGAAAAAGTCACTAAGCAGACAATATATTTTAGGTAGACGGTACGGTAAAATTGAGTTGAAGGTTATTATTTGTTTTAGACGATAATTGAGGCTTGCGAAGATATCGAGTGGTGTCTTAGTTAGCAAGTTATTTTTGCGGGCTTTAAGCCACGCAAGGAGTTGAAGATTGCAGTCGGAGTCAGCGATGTTAGCTGCGATTTATCTATTACCGCTTCGACTATAACACCGGATTCCAACAGTATCTCTCGTTCAATTCCCCGAAGGATACCACTTTTGGTAGGTGGCGTCATCCATTGATCTCCAATTTTGAATGCGATATTAGCGGTGGTGGTTTCTGTAATTTCATTTCGTTCATTGAATAAAATAACGTCATAACATTCGGGTTTGGTTGATTTCAACTTAGTATAAAAGGACCTGTCCGCAAATTTGTGATACAGGCCTATTCGGTTACTGTTCACCGGATAATCGGCGAAGCCTAAGGTGACGGGGGTTGGGATGTTATCTATAAAAGGGGTGGCGGAGATACTAACTCCGCTATATTTGTCGACAATGAGTCTTATTCTGGATTGCACGGTGATAAATCTGCATGCATTAAGCAATTCCTCTTTGAGGTCAAAACAGCCGTCAAAACCGAAATATTCCATCGATTCGGAGATTCTTAGGATATGTCTTTCCATGTTCTTGATTCCAATGAAAGGATTAAATAACATTGTC
>DAIDJA010000331.1 GCA_027451605.1 Acidimicrobiales bacterium | reverse complement strand
ATGAGTTATCTTTAAGAAGTTTGACCGCCTCCATGGCGAACTCCACCATCTTACCGACGGCAAGAATTGCCACTTGTCCGTTTCCTTTTTCTATCAGCCTTGCATTCATTCCCGACCCGACTTCATTGCCTTCCAACACCATCGGAGGAGTCTTTGGGTATCTGATTACAGCGGGACCACTCCAATTCAATGCAGATTCCAGCATGGGTTCCATCTCATAAGCCGAAGATGGAGCAAAAATTGCCATGTTGGGAATCGCCAGAGACAACACTAAATCCAACACCCCGTGATGCGATGGTCCGTCATCACCTGTTATACCCGCCCTATCCAATGCAAAAGTAACATTTAAATTATGCAGACCGACATCTAAATTAAGCTGGTCAAATGCTCGAGTCAAAAATGTTGAATATACAGCCACAACCGGATGCATACCGGCAACTGCCATTCCGGCAGCCGCAGTAACGGCGTGCTGTTCTGCGATACCGACATCGATAAAACGTTCCGGAAATTTTGCCTGAAAAGGAAGGAGTCCGGTGGGTCCGGGCATAGCGGCTGTAATTGCGATTATCTTTTCGTCTCTTCTTGCCATTTTAATTAACGATGCGCTAAAGGTATCGGTAAAAGTCAGCGGTGAGTCACCCTTGGTGTTTGCGACATCAGTAGTAGTTGAAGAATGGTTTACAACTGCTTTTATATCATGCAGGCGCTGAATTTCGTCCTCTTCTGCCGGAGCATAACCTTTGCCCTTATGAGTCAAAAAATGGACCACGATGGGACCTTTCCAAGCTGTGGCATTTTTAAGGGCATGTTCGACCTGCTCAATGTTGTGACCGTCAAATGGGCCTACATACCTTACTCCAAGCGACTCAAAAAAAACATGCGGTTCAATTACCTCTCTTAAAGCAGAAGTAACCCCGTGAATTCCGGCATAGGCAAGATTATTTATTAAAGGCAGATCCTGAACCATCCGTCTAATTTTTTCTCGCGTCTCAACATAAGACGGGTTGCTTCTGAGCTGTGACAAGCTCGATGAAAGCTTAGAAATAGTTGGCGCATAGCTGCGACCGTTGTCGTTTAATACGATAATGACCGGAGTGTTTTTATGGCCTAAATTGTTTAAGGCCTCATAGGCCATTCCTCCGGTTAAAGCACCGTCGCCTACGACCGCAACTACCTGCCGTGGATTGGAAGCTTTAGCCGTATCAACTCCGGTGCCCTGAAGTTGAAATGACTCTGAAATTCCAAAGGCATAGCTTAAAGCTGTAGATGCGTGAGAGTTCTCAATCCAGTCATGAATCGACTCTTGGCGATTGGGATATCCTGAAAGCCCGCCTTCCTGTCGGAGGGTCTTAAAGAGTTCTTTTCTACCGGTAAGGAGCTTATGGACATAGGCTTGGTGACCCGTATCAAAAAGCACTATATCGTGGGGAGAACTGAAAACTCTATGTATCCCAATACTGAGCTCAACTATTCCGAGGTTGGAGCCCAGATGTCCCCCCGTTTCAGAAACTGACTTAACGATAAAATCACGTATTTCTTCAGCCAGCCTACTTAGTTCCTCATAGGTCAGCCCCTTAAGATCACCGGGAGTATTTATGCGATCCAAAATAGACATGTTACCAATAATAGCCTAGCAAGATTTTAAATCGTTAATTTAGCCGAACACGCCTTTTTTTTGGATAGAAGGCAATCCTCAATATTTTAAAAACAATTAAGCGTTAACTTTCTTGTATAAATTAACCGTGACCTTTTATATTCGGATTACCATAAAACCAATGCAGCCAAGCAGGCGTTTTAGCAACCATCCAAAATGCCAAGGGCAGTCCTACAATCACACAAAATATAATTAATCCCTTTCTAAATGCCGATCCGGGAATCTTCTTTAAGGTCGCTGCGGTCCACTCCTGAACATTTACGATTAAAGTCTCCTTTAGGTGGCCCAACACGTGAAGTGCCATTGCCCCAAACCATAGGACAAAACTTGCCCGATGTAAAAAGAACAGAGTTTCACGCATACTCACAGGTGCAATTAACAGGGCAATCCCGGTAACCATCACTATAACCGTTAAGACTATCACCACCGGCCCGAGCATTCTGAGGATTATCGGCGGCGGACCGTTTCTCTTGTATCCCGGTGATCCACCGTAATATTTTGCCGCCTTATACATAGTTGTGCCAATTTTAAGCAGTATTGGCGGTACCAAAAGCATCCCGAAAAAAATGTGCATCGGCAGATATACATGTATAAAAACAATTGAGGCGCCTTCAATTGCCAAAAGAACGAATAACAGACCCCCGAGCATTGTTGTTATCCTGGAATTTATCAAAACTCCGCGATCTTGCCTTAAAGTTCGTCTGTCTTTATTCATCTTGCCAGTCTTGTTATCTTTTGCTTCCAAACTTTGCAT
>DAIDJA010000330.1 GCA_027451605.1 Acidimicrobiales bacterium | reverse complement strand
AAAGTTTATAAAGGTTTTAAAGTTAGGAGAATTTAAATTATGACAGATATCCAGCAGGGCAACATGCAAGTCGCAATGGTCTTTGATCTAAACAAGTGCATGGGTTGTCAGACGTGTTCCATCGCCTGTAAAGTACTTTGGACGACTGAACCCGGCGAAGAGCATCAGTGGTGGATGACAACCAATACTCAGCCCGGACTCGGAACACCCAAAGGATGGGAAGATATGGGCGGAGGATACAAAAACGGAGAGCCCGCAGAAGGTCATCAACCTACGAGAGCTGAGTTCGGTGGAGGTTGGGACTTCAACTATGAAGAGGTCTTTTACGGTGGTAAAGGCAGGTCCGTCCACTTACAGCCTAAGGACAAGGGAGACGATACAACCAAATGGGGAATGAACTGGGATGAAGATCAAGGTTCCGGTGAATATCCGAACTCTTATTATTTCTATCTTCCGAGGTTATGCAATCACTGCACTAAGCCGGTGTGCGTGACTGCGTGCCCCAGCAAGGCGATGTACAAGCGGGCAGAAGACGGCGCAGTACTAAGGGACGAAGATGTATGTCAGGGTTCAAGATTTTGCATGGAGGCATGCCCTTACAAGAAAATTTACTTTAATTATGTAAGAGACGTTGCCCAACATTGCATACTCTGCTTCCCGCGTTTGGAAGAAAAAGTAGCTCCGGCATGTGCCCGCCAATGTCCCGGAAGACTGGTATTCGTGGGAATGTTGGATGACGAAAATGGTCCTATTTACAAACTAGTGAATGAGTGGCAGATAGCTCTGCCTCTGCATCCGGAATACGGAACCGAGCCGAATATTTTCTATATCCCGCCGCTATCGCCATATCGCCTCAACGAGGATATGTCTATAGACGAAGAGACACCCAGAATTCCGCCGGAATATCTCGAATCGCTTTTCGGACCTAAAGTCCATGATGCAATGGCTACATTAAAAGGCGAATTGGCTAAAGCTCGGAACAAGGAGACATCAGAGATTCTGGAGACGCTTATTGTTTATAACTGGCTGGATCTGTTCGGACCTTATACGACCGATCCGTCAAAACTGGACCGAGCTCCCGATAAGGTAGCGGTCAGTCTGGGAGCCACCAGAAATAAGCAAAACTAAATAATTACGTACAATTAAGGAGGTAACCAAATGTTTACGTTTTCTCTGTCGGGGCTGGAGATTAAATCCAGCGACAACGGGCCTATGGAAGTTGAAGAGAACGAAACAACTTCCAGATCTGCGGTATATATGGTCTTGGGTAAGTTTTTTGCCCCTGTAAACAATGACCAATATGAAGCCGTTCTGAATGATCACCTGGAAAAAGAAATTGAAGAAGGTGCCTCGCTGTTGCCTTTTGGATTTGATACAGGTCACCCTAAGTTGGCCGAAGGCAAGTCTTACGACGACTATGCATCTGAGTACGTGAGGTTGTTTCGCGATGATAAAGGCGGAAGACTTTTAGCAAGCTATCAGGCTTCTGATCCGGAAAATGTACTGGCTCAGATAAAGCGAGACTATGAGTACTTCGGTCTAGGTGCGACCGCGGATTTGAGGCCTCTGGATCACTTGGCAACTCAGTGTGATTTTCTTCAGTACCTATGCTTTAAAGAAGCAGCTACGCCTTCTCCTCGATTGAAGAAATCATTTCAACGAGCCCAACGGGATTTTCTCCAGCATTATCTCATTGAGTGGGTTCCGGCACTGGCTTTAGAAACCGAAGCAAAGTCACCGATTGAACCTTTCAACTGGGCGATTGTATCTTTAAAGAACTTTGTTGCCTCTGACTATCAGTATATTTCACAGGCGATAGGCGGATGAGTTCATAAAGTAAAATGTCAGAAACAACGGTCTCAACAGACTCTTCAAACGGTTACAGGCAGAGGTGGAGTTGGGATAGGGTTAATTGGGGAACTCACTGTTTAAATTGTCTGGCAACCTGTAGCTACAAAGTTTACAGCAGAGACGGGACTGTGGTCTTTGAAGAACAGGCGGGGTCTATCGAGACAATAGAACAGCAGGTGCCTGACCTAAATCCTCTCGGCTGTCAAAAAGGTTCCGCTTGGTCACAGCAACTATACGGAGAAGATAGAGTATTACATCCCCTTAAGCGCATAGGTGATCGGGGCGAATCCAAGTGGGAACAGATTTCATGGGATGAGGCTCTAACCGAAGTCGCCGATGGAATCTTAGACACAATTGATGAGTATGGTCCCGAATCCATAGTATTTGAAGAGAGCGTGGAAGGTGGGCTCTTATCACAGTCCGCATTTCTCCGATTTGCCTCTCAGTTGGGTGCCATTACATTGGATGCCCAGGGATTGGTAAATGATCTTCCTATCGGTCATCACATTACATTCGGAAAATTTTCATGTGCTTCTACCGTGGATGATACCTTTAAATCGGATCTGCTTTT
>DAIDJA010000329.1 GCA_027451605.1 Acidimicrobiales bacterium | reverse complement strand
AAACCCGGTATTGAGGAAGCGATTTACCGGTAAGGCAGAGTTTGTCGTCAATTTCTTTGAATTTATTGCCCAAGAGGTGAGAGAAATTTTAGCTGATCTCGGATTTAAAACTCTGGAGGAAGCAATCGGAAGAGTTGATTTTCTCGACGTTAATGATGCGATTGAACACTATAAGGCATCTAAATTGGATTTGGACCCGATATTGACGTTTCCTGAAGGATTCCATAGTGATAAACCGCAACTTCACAAACGGATAGATCAGGATCACGGATTGGACAAGGCCCTTGACAATAGGTTAATATCAGACGCAGCTGTTGCGATTGAAAATCAGACGCCGGTCGAGTTGAATTATGAGATTACCAACAGGAACAGAACTGTCGGTACAATGTTAGGCTCAGTCGTTTCCAAGAGATATCAGGATATAGGCTTGCCCGAAGATACGATAAAGATAACTTTCGTCGGATCTGCAGGTCAGTCATTTGGAGCGTTCCTACCTAAGGGTATTACCTTAAATTTGTTTGGAGATGCAAATGACTATGTCGGAAAAGGGCTATCCGGTGGAAAAATTATTATACGAGTGCCGCAGGAGGTTAAGTTTGTCCCCAAAGATAATATAATTGCCGGCAACGTTATTTTATACGGGGCCACCGGTGGTTACGCCTTTATTTCCGGTCAGGTCGGAGAGCGGTTCGGCGTGCGGAATTCCGGCGCCGTTGCAGTGGTAGAAGGCGTCGGAGATCACTGTTGCGAATACATGACCGGCGGGAAGGTGGTAGTTTTGGGATCGACCGGGCGCAATTTCGGGGCGGGGATGTCGGGAGGAATGGCATTTGTATATGATCCATCCAATGACTTTGTTTCACGTCTGAATATGGAGATGGTTTCACTGGAGAACTTGGATGAAGATGATGTCGAATTTCTTTATGGCATCATCGGAGAACATAGCAGATTAACGGATTCCGAAGTCGCTGCAAAGATTCTTGTCTCATTTGATTCTGAGCTATATCATTTTAAAAAAGTTATGCCAAAAGACTATAGAAGAGTTTTGGACGTGACCGTAGAAGCTATTGAGCGTGGACAAAATGTGGATGAAGCCATTATGGCCTCGGCACACGGATAGTGATTATTTCAGTTGTTGGAAATTATAAGTTAGGCAATTAAATGGGCGACATTACAGGATTTTTAAAGTACGACAGAAAGACGGCTTCAAGAAGGCCGGTTGAGTTGCGGAAAAAGGACTACAGGGAAGTCTACAACGATATGACCGAACAGGAACTTTTTTTGCAAGGTGCCAGATGTATGGATTGCGGAATACCTTTTTGCCATGAGGGATGTCCCTTGGGGAATCTGATTCCAGAATGGAATGACTTTGTATACAAAGGAAAATGGGATCAGGCTTTTGACAGATTGCATGCGACAAACAATTTTCCCGATTTTACCGGAAGGCTCTGCCCGGCACCCTGTGAAGGTTCATGCGTATTGGGGATAAATTCAGATCCGGTGGCAATTAAGCAAATAGAGTTGTCAATCGTTGAACACGGTGTTGATGAATCGGGAAAATTTGAACCTTTTATCTCTCCGATTAAAACCGGTAAAAAAGTCGCGGTAGTGGGTTCTGGTCCGTCGGGTCTGGCAGCGGCTCAACAGCTTGTACGGGCGGGGCACTTGGTTGACGTGTATGAGCGTCAGCAAAAACCGGGCGGACTGCTAAGGTATGGAATCCCTGAGTTTAAGATGGAAAAGCGCATTCTCGATCGTAGGTTGGATCAATTGGAAAAAGAAGGGGTTAACTTTATCTGCAATACGTCCGTGTCTGGCTCATCGAACTCCGGTACGGTTCAAAATGAATCAGGATTAAAAGCAATTTCAGTATCACAGTTAAAGGCTAATTACGATGCCGTTATATTGGCGGTCGGTTCAACGATCGGGCGAGATTTAAATATCGAGGGACGGCAGTATAAAGGTATCCATTTGGCCATGGAATATCTTAAAGATTCGAATCTTTTTTGTGAGGGTTCTAAAAATCATACGGAGATAACGGCCAAAGATAAGAATGTTGTTATAATCGGCGGCGGCGATACCGGAGCTGACTGCCTGGGGACTGCCATCCGCCAGGGAGCTAAATCGATTATTCAACTTGAAATCATGCCCGAACCTCCCTTGGAGCGAAGTGCAGACAATCCTTGGCCTACATGGCCTTTGATACTACGAACCTCGTCGGCTCACGAAGAAGGCGGCGAACGACTGTTTTCGGTCACGGCAACAGAGTTTTTGTCAAGAGACGGGAAAAACGTTAGCGGAATGTCGATAGGCCCCTGAAAGCACCCATCTTCCCATCGGTGAGCCCATTACCCTTCCCGGGGAGGCACATGATTTCAAAGGGCAGATCCCCAAGACCCTTCTCATGAGGCGTTCTGCGAGACAATACTCCGGGGCTCCCGT
>DAIDJA010000328.1 GCA_027451605.1 Acidimicrobiales bacterium | reverse complement strand
ATCAAAGAATGAATAGTGGAGGTTTCAATGGGGCTTGGGGGGGAACTTATTATGGTTTTAATCTTGGTTCGCCCTATTGGGATGAGTACCCTGCAGGTTGCAATAGTCAGCCTAGCTTTACCAATAATGGAGTGAATTGTAATTCGAACTGCATAAAGCAAGTACCTGCAATGTCTCCCCCTCCGGCATTGTCACAGCTTCAGGGTGAGGCCCAATCGGGAGGATGTGAATTTTTCGGTCCGACTGTAGTGGACCTTCTTCAGGGTGGTAAGATGGCGGTGTATTCACCGGATACTACTTCGGCACTGGCAAATAGCGTTACGGGAAGTGGATATTCAACATACGGGCACTCATACGTCTCCGGGACTAATACCGTCTGGCCTTGTGGAGTACCTGCGGATGCAACTGCAAGCACTAATGTTTCCCTCGGCGGGGGGTGTAATATGACTGGCGGACTGGCGGCACCTCTTTCTTCGAGCGGGATCCCCCAGTGCATTGTCGATGTTCCTGATCCCAGTACAACTAACGGCAACAGTATATTTGCTAACGGAGCTGTTTATGTCGCCAATGTTCCTTCGACTCCGTATTCTACGTTTTGCCCTCAGGTAGAAGGTGAGATAAACTCCCCCGGGGAGTCCAGCTATGGTTGTACTTTCACTAAAACTACTGTCCGGAAATGTGGCTATAACTGGTGGGGGCAATGGGTATGTAGGAACGTTACTACTTATGTTCCTAACGGAGAGCGACAGGGTGATCTATTAATTCAAAGTGGTAACGGTCAGAGCAACTCTTCCAATACGGGATTTGATGCCTTTGCGACGTTCGGAAGCGACGCAAATATCATATTGACAGGTTCACTGATTTATGCTAATTCTGCCAACAAGGCCAATCCCGCGACTAATCACTATGCCTACTGGGATTCTAATAATCCGCAGCTGTCTGATTCGCTGGGGCTTGCTGCTACAAAGTTTGTAGAGATTAATTTACCTGCAGATTCGGGCTATTTCGATTATGGTACCGGTAATGGAGCTGGCGGAGCACATCAAAATTATATATTGGACGCTGCAATCTTATGCGCCCAGCACTCTTTTGGCGTCGCAAATATTTATCAGGGTAACGGTAGCCAGAATGACGGGAATCTGGAAGGTACTGTATATGTAAACGGGTCTATTGCCACAAACTTTACCTTAAATAACTGTTTGGTTGGTTATTCGGGCTACTGTGGCTCTACTACAACTTACGATCAAAGTTTTTTAAATACCGAAAATCAGCCTCCTGCTTTCCCGACACCCGTTATTGCGCCGTCGCAGTACGTAGAAGGGTAGACTAATCACCATGAGGAAAATTATCTTTATAACAGGAGTGGCGTTGGTTTTGATTTCATTAAGTTTCGGGCTTTCAAAGTCGGTATTGGCTCTGACGGGAGGAACAAATCCGCCGCCTTCAACCACCACGACAGCTGCCGGAAACAGCGGTCCTTCGGGTAACAGCGGAGGGACGACAACGGTATCATTTAGGACGAATCAAACTACTTCGTCGATACCGACGGTTACCCTTTCACCTTTGCAGAATCCGAACTATGGTCATACTTCCTCGGGTCCAGGCGGCAATTCCGGTACTTCGGGAACTGTAAATGGAGGTATTACAAATTCGGGATCAGGCGGCTCATCAACAAGTACTATCTCAGGAGGCTCTAACGGATCGGTTAACGGCAGTGGGGGAACTTCAGCGGGAACAACTGCAGGTACTAACGGAAAGATAGCTTCAGGTAAGCTTTCGACACCTTCAGGCTCTTCATCGGCGTGGATAATTTATCTGTTAATAATTATTATCTTGTTGGTAGGCGGGTCTTATTTCGCTTACAGAAATAATTGGGGAAATTTGAGGGATCGGTTAAACTCCAGCTCTAAAAAATAGGTGTATTAAGGCGATATTCAAATCGTTATACCAATTGATTTTGTATAGACTTGATTAAATGGATCAGAAGTTGGATCAGGTACTTTTTCGCTGGTCGCAGGCGATTTCGGCATTATGTAAGACCGGACTTGCATTTACTCAGGGAACTTATGAGGCCGAGAGATACGAGGAGATCCTTAAAATTGCAGTTGATATTGAATTGGCCGCCAGGCGGCTTGCCGATAATACGGACGCTCCCAAATGGGGCGAAAATATTAATAAAACGATAGGCGCATTATTTGAATCTGATAATTCGGCCTACGTTGAGAACATTTTGGAAGCGGACCATTCCGAGCTGTTGTCAAAGCTACTATCGGAAGTAAAATGTGGTGTTCCCGGATACGTAACTCCGAAAGTTGCCGTTGGCGCCGTAGTCGAAAACGATAACAAAGAACTCCTCCTGATCAAGCGAAGCGACAGCGGAGTTTGGCTATATCCGACGGGTTGGACTGAGGTAGGATATTCTCCCGCAGAAGTCGTGGCAAAAGAGGTCAAAG
>DAIDJA010000327.1 GCA_027451605.1 Acidimicrobiales bacterium | reverse complement strand
AAGCTTATTTTAAATAAAACCCTTAAATAAATAAAAAACCTCCTAGTGCATATACACAGGAGGCCACGCGAACGCTTTATATTGCGTTCGCTGTTAACTAAGAAGTAAGTTGCCGTTAATAAATTTAACCATTAATTTAAGTATATCACTTATAAAATAGCCTGATTCATTCGGGTTAGGTTATTTTGATTTTAACTTTTCAGAGGAATGTTATCCGATATGCTATATATAAACATTGAGCGACTTGGATAAGCAATTAAATGTGGGTTTACTGTCGGTTATCTATCCCAACTTTGTGAACTTCAATAATCCCCTCTTCATTTCGAAGTTCTTGTACTATTTCATTTCTGATCGCCGTGTTGGTTGACAGAACCATTAAAGCTGTATTCCCGCTCGTGGAAGGACCGACAGCCATGGATGATATACCGATTTCATATTTTCCTAAAACAGTTCCGACTATTCCGATCATACCTGGTCTGTCGTCATTTCGAACTATTAGCATATTAATTGCCGGTGGTACCTCAATAACGTGGTCATCAACCAAAACTATTCTCGGAGTATGGTTTATTCCAACCAATGTTCCGGCTATCGAGTGCTCTTTGGATCTAAGAGTAATTAAATTTACATATGCACCGGTATCGTTGGTTTTGGACTCCTTTACTACCAATCCTTTTTCTTTAGCTAATTGCGGCGCATTTACATAACTTACAGGATCATCTGTGCCGATTGAAAATATACCTTTTAAGATTGAAAGCGTCAAAATACCTGTGTCTTCATCGGCCAACTTACCTTGATAGATAATTTCAACTTCATCGGGAAGCCCTTCGTTAAGCCCTGCAAAAAGCTGTCCCAGTTGTTCCGCCAAGGAAAGAAACTTGCCCACCTCTTCGGAGGCTTGAGAGGCGTTAATATTAACGGCGTAGGGCACAAATGCTCCTTCAAGGGCGAGCAATACCTGCTCGGCGATTGTAATTCCCGCTTTGTCCTGAGCTTCCACAGTTGAAGCGCCTAAGTGTGGAGCGACTACCACTGAGTCGAGTTCAAATAGTGGAGAATCCGTACAGGGTTCTTTTTCGAAAACGTCAAGGGCTGCACCTTGAACCTTACCGTCCTTAATGGCTTCGTAAAGCGCCTGCTCATCTATTAACCCACCTCTGGCGGTATTAACGATTCGAACACCCTGCTTCATCTTATTTAGTAGTTCTTTGTTAATTAAACCGATAGTTTCCTGAGTTTTGGGGAGGTGAACCGTAATGAAGTCGCTTTGGGAGGCTACTTCGTCAAGGGTCATAAGCTCGACACCCATCTTTTTTGCCCTATCGGCAGTTACAAACGGATCATAGGCAATAAGTCGCATCCCAAATGCCAAAGCACGTTGTGCGACTAGCGCTCCGACTCTTCCTAAACCGATGATTCCGAGAGTCTTGCCGTAAATCTCAACTCCTTCCCACTTCGACCTTTCCCATTTCCCGTTTTTAAGGGCAACATGAGCCTGAGGGGTGTTTCTTGCCTGACTTAAGAGCAGCGCGAAGGCCTGCTCGGCGGCAGACACAATGTTTGACTGAGGGGCATTAACTACCATGACTCCTCGAAGTGTGGCCTCATTGACATCTACGTTATCTAACCCGATTCCGGCTCTACCGATTACAACAAGATCTTGCCCGGCCTGTATGACCTCTTTGGTAACTTTTGTCGCAGATCGTATAATGAGAGCATGAGCTCCGATTATTTCGGTTAAAAGTTCATCCGGTGAAAGGTTGTATTTAATATCTACTTTATGTCCCGCTTCAACGAGCTGGTCGACACCGCTTTGTGCGATCTCTTCAGTTATTAGTATACGTGCCACTCTAATTTACCTCCATAAGTAATTTTTGTATTCTTGTGATTCCTTCAGTAATATCTTCTTCGCCCAATGCATAAGAAAATCTACCGTAACCCGGAGTGCCAAATGCTTCCCCGGGGACGAATGCCACTTTGGCTTTATCTAAAATAATATCCGCTAAATCCAGCGTGCTATTAATTTGGATACCGTCAATTGACTTGCCCATGAATTGTTTAAAAGACGGGTATGCATAAAAAGCACCTTCGGGGTAGTTGCAGGATACATTTTCGATGCCTTTCAGCAGTCCGTATATTAAATCTCTTCGTTTCGCAAATACAGCCTTCATCTCATTAAAATCCTGCATCCCATAGGTCAGCGCCTTATGGGCTGCAACCTGTGCGACGTTATTTACATTTGACGTTGACTGCGACTGCAGATTTGTAGCTGCAGCTATGATATCGCGAGGACCGACTATCCAGCCAATTCGCCATCCGGTCATTGCGTATGTTTTTGCAACCCCGTTTATAATGACGCACCTATCTTGAAGTTCCGGAACTAAAGAGATAATTGAATGCTGTGTATTCGGTTCATAAACCAGATGTTCATACATTTCATCTGACAACACCCAAAGATTGTT
>DAIDJA010000326.1 GCA_027451605.1 Acidimicrobiales bacterium | reverse complement strand
AGTCCCTTGGGAGTGGGGGTAAATTGCGACCATAGCTGTCGGGGGTTGGGCAGATCGTAGTCCTCGTATGCTAGATCTGACTGTAAAAGAATATCGCCCGCACTGATTAATCTGGCCAGTGGAGCCAGAGTTGCAGGATTAAGTGTCTCTTCTTGGAATGGCTGGTCGATTGCAGTCACTAAATCCAAGCTCGGGTTTGTTCCATGGGGCAATTGAACCCTTTCGACAGTTTGGCGGGAAGTTAATCCCGGTAATATCGGGTCGCCGGTTACCCCCCATCGATACACGCTTGTGTCAGTTCCGGGCTCTACCAGTATTCTTGTGTCATTTGGCTGCTTATTTAAGTAACTTCCCGCCTGATAGTAATATGCGGGGATGTTCGAAGGTCTTGAGTACTGAGGTGATAGCAGTTGATTGTCAAGCATCGCCGGATTGTTCAAAATAAGCAAAAGTCCGGCTACAACAAATACAGTAGTTGGCTTATTTAATATGCTGAATTTAAGGCTTATTGCGGAAGTTTTAATTTTCGTCGCGGTTATATCGACGCCGGTAGCAAAAAATAAAGCCAGACACATTATAACTAACGGTGCGGCGCGGTCCGTTGACCTTAAGGCAAAACCCGGTGTCGTATATAGCATGACCCAGGTGATAAATCTTCCCCAAATTCCAGGGTTGCCGAAAGGATGAGTCCCCACACTAGCTACCAGACCGACACCCAAAAGGATTACAAAAAATCCGCGATTTTTAAATCTTATAAATACGGCTGCAATTATAGCCAAAGTTGGGATCGCAAAAGAAATCAAAATGAGCCAAATGTGTTCCATGTATCCCACCGAAGATGGAGCCCAGGGTCCCACCGTATTTTGTCCGTAATAAAACCAATATCCCAGCCCTCTCATTACCTCCGATGCCAATGAAGTTGACGCAACGGCTTGCACGGTTTCAGTGTATTTTAATATATTAAGGCCAAAATTGGCTTCAATCTCAAGGGCCACAAACCACCAAATTGACACCAGAGAACACAATATTGCCAGCTTGAGGACTATGCGCATCGCCTCCTTTGCATTTAACTGTTTTTTTACCAGCCACAGATATAAGAGCAGCATCACCGGACCTATGCCCGCGAATATTAGTGAGCTACCGTTAGTTCCGCCTATTACAGCTACTACAAGTGCGAAGATTGCGACGTATTTCCATCCTTTTTTGAGAGTTGCAAGAAACATTAACCCCATCAACCAGCCAAGCGCTGCCCAAGGGAGCAAAATATCAGAAATTCTGTACAGATACTGAAGAGAATACGGCGACAGCATATAAAAGAATCCCGCAACAGTCGAAACTGTAGTGGAGAATCGCATCTTGTCTAGAAACCAAGATACTCCGGCTCCCGCAAAAAACATTAAAAATCCGGTCCAAAAACGCTCGATCAACCAAACCGGCACTCCCATTTGGCCGAATAGATAGAAAAAGGGGTCGAGAGGCAGTAGGTAGCCGACATGCTGAAAAGTTACGGTTCCCAAAGCATTCGTAGGATCCCAAATCTGGGAAGACTGTATGAAAAATCTTCCGGGATCCAAAAATAGATATAACTTATTATCGGCAGCTATGGTGCCTATTGACGTAAGGATGTTGGGCAAAAATGCAACCAGAAACAGGTAAGTATATTTACTTGATTTAAGTTTTTTGAACACTGATCTCATTTACGGGTTTGGATGTAAACACCCTAAAGATAATTGGAAAATATAAGCGGACAGTCAGCTACATAAGATAAAACTGCAACAGTTTGTCTTTTTATGCTTTTTAAAATTATATCAGTCGACACAGATTCGATGATATTCAAATCGTCATTTAAATGAGGCGATCTATGGTAAGAAGTTTAAAAATTGGCGGTATTCATAGCGCACTATTAAAAGATTTGTGTTAGTAGAAGCCGTTATTAATTTAAGACTTTGATCAAAAATGTATTTACAAAGTCATGATATCGAACTATATTTGTAGTTGTGTTAAATATTACCGGAGAGCGTCCAGTAGAAAAAGTAACCCCGGATTCAGTTATCGCTATCCATGACGCGGGCTACAGAGAAGTTGAAAAACGGCTTGGAAGTGGCATAGTTGTTGATTTGGGTTCCGGCGAGGGATTTGAAACCGCTAAGTTGATAGGTCCCCACAGAACCGTTATAGGAATAGACTACGACCAGCAAGCAGGAAGTTCGGCAATGTCTAAATGGGGTAGCAGGGGTTTATTGATGGGCAGGATGGATTGTTCTAAATTGGGATTCAAAACAGGGTCCGTGGATTATGCATGTTCATCTCACATCATCGAGCACTTTAGTGAACCGGCTCTGCACGTTGCCGAGATGGCCAGAATACTTAAATCTAAGGGAACCGGTTTTTTCCTGACGCCCAATAAGCCTACGGACTTTGAGAATCCCTTCCACGTCTATCTGTTCGACGCCGAAGACTTAAGACGTCTCCTGTCA
>DAIDJA010000325.1 GCA_027451605.1 Acidimicrobiales bacterium | reverse complement strand
GGAAACAGCCGCTATTTTAAAGGGAATAGTTCGTGATTCGATGACCGATCCGGTGGAAGCTGAAAAAAATGCCAAAGCCGAGATTTTAAAAATTTTAAATAATGCGTTAATGGGGGTAACTCAGCAGCTCGTGGACGCACAGATCGCCGACAATAACTATTCCATTGATGAAGTAGTGGAGATAAATCTTGCCTCAAGACTTGTAGCATTTAGTGTAATTCAGTTGACGTTTAATGTAGTAGGCGGTATCATAAGTAGAAATATTGCCGATATTCTTGCTCGATCTAAAGCCGGACTATTAAAAAACCGAGAGGCGGATTTGCGCCGTGAGCATTTTAACGGATGGATTCAGAAACACGAAGCTGAACTTGCCGAAGAAGAAAAAAAGAGAGCCCTTGAAGACGAAAAAAGATGGGCCGAGTGGGACTCTTTATCGGATGCCGAAAGAGCGGCACGAACATTTGAAATGGCCGAAGCTCTTACCATGGGAACATCCCAACAGATTTCAGCCGGGTCTAAAAGCCCTGAAGAGATAGAAAAGGAAAAGCAGGCCAAAGATGATGAAGAGAAGAGGCTTGAAACCGACGCCCTGGAAGCGGCAGCTAAATACGCATCTGACACCTTAATTCAAGAACTTGAAGAAAGAGTTTTGGATGATTTGTCTGATTTTGTGGTTGGTACGTTTAATACTTGGGCAACTGATAATGAGGCGGGTAAACTGGTTGCCGAAGAGGCTGCCGATTTGGCGGCAAATTGTCTTCAGGCGTATATGACAGAAGGTGAAACGTCTCAGGCTCTTCAGGTATTTGAGGGTCTGGTTTTGGGGCGGATGACTAAAGATATAGTCGATGAAGTTCGAGACTGGCTTGCGGCGAAGTCAAAGTAAATCTCGTTTTGCGTTATTAGTTTCAACTCTTACTAAAGACTTTGCAGATTATCACAAATATTAAGTATTTAACTTCCTATCAGTGATAAAAGTTTTGTTACTGTGTTTAAGTTTCTCGCAGTCGTAAGCGAATTAAGTTGTTGTTCCCAAAATGAACTGTTTATCTTCGATTTATGATAGCCATTTGGAGTATATAAATAAACGGCATGTTTCCCAACGTAGTAGCTGTCACCATAGTTTAAATCTTGAAAGTCTTTATTTAAATTGCCGAGTGATTTAACGAATATTATATGAATTAAATTCGGCAACAGTTCCGGATGGTTTGCAAATGGATTTTCATCGCAGATTTTTCTGAATGTATCGGCCTTCAGAGCGATGGTCGGAATATTCAGACCAAATTCAGATTTTATTGTGTCTGAAATTGTCATTTCGTCAGAAGGTATATCGTTCGATGATGTATATAAAATGTTTCCAGAATTTAAATAGCTTGCAACATTTTTGAAACCGTGAGATTCCAAAGCTGAACATAAGGTGTTCATAACTACTCTATTGGCACCTCCAATATTCACCCCCCTTAATAGTGCAACTTTTTTATTATTAGTCATAATTTATCTATTGGGACTTTAATTTCAATTCAATAATATCAGCTATATTTGAAATTATATGGAATCCGACATTGTTCCTTTACCAAGGTTGTTGAAAGGTGAATTACTTCGCCTTGTAAAAGAATTTGAAGATATTCCGTCCGCGAATCTTAAGAAATATTATAGATCTTCTTTTTGGGCAATCCGAAGCCTTTCATCGAGCAAAATAGTAATTGGTGATAACGGTCCGGTGAATGCCTCGGACTCAGTTATATGGCGTGACAAAACACCTGAATTTCGTCTTTATCGCACGTTATTTGCCAGAGATTCATTGCAAGTAGCCAAGGATTTACTCGAATATTATCCGGAGTTGGCAAAGTCAACTTTAATTGAACTTGCAAAATATCAAGGTATTGAATATAACGAGGATTCCGAAGAGGAACCCGGTCGAATTCCACATGAAATACGAGATGAAAAAGATCCGATCGCAAAAAAATTGTCGGATTCAAGACATTGGAAATTTCCATATTACGGATCTGTCGATTCCATAATTCTATATATAATTTTGAGCTTGGACTACTTTTTTAGCACTAAACAAACTATCTTTTTGAACAATGTTATTGTCCATAACAGCGGAAATTCTATAACTATCGCCGGCTCATTAAAAGCTACACTGTTTTGGCTTTGCGAAAAAATTAGAATTACTCAACATGGCCTAGTTTGGTATACGGCTATCAATCCTTTGGGAATAAAGAATCAAGTATGGAAAGATTCCTGGGACAGCTACTTTTATCATGACGGTAAGGTGGTAAGTCATAGATATGAAATAGCCTCATTGGAAGTGCAGATTATGGCTCTTGAAGCAATTATAAAGGCAGAAGATTCCAAAGTATTTTCAGAATCGAATTAGGCTTACCAAATGATATTGAGGGGTAAGGACTTTGGCAATCGAAGAGGTTCGATATCGACCCGGGTCATACCATAACGGTTCGGTATGGCTTTTTGATAACTATCAAATTTCTAAAAGT
>DAIDJA010000324.1 GCA_027451605.1 Acidimicrobiales bacterium | reverse complement strand
AGAAAGTAGGCACATTAATAAGATGAACGAATTAGTAGATCTAGCGGTATCAGAAATTTCACAAAAGATGGATAAGGCTATTGAGCACTGCCAGCGAGAACTTGCAGCTGTCAGAACCTCAAGACCTTCCCCCGCATTATTGGATAGAATAGAACTTGAGTACTACGGAACAATGGTGTCATTAAATAAGTTGGCCGGATTCCATGTCTCAGATGCCAGAACTTTAGTCGTAACGCCATTCGACAAAGCCTCGTTAGGTTTGATTGACAAGGCAATTTTAAATTCGGATCTTGGAATTACGCCAAATAATGACGGTCAGGTAATTCGATTGGTATTTCCGCCGCTAAATGAGGAACGACGTAAAGAACTGGTGAAGTTAATAAAACAGATCTGTGAGGATGCAAAGGTAGCTCTTAGGAATTTAAGACGAAATGCTAGGCATGAGATAGAGGCATTTGAAAAGACGGGCGAAATTTCAAAAGATGACTTAACAAGAAGCGAAAAGGATCTCGACGGGTTGGTTCATGAGAAAACAGCTTTGGTAGACAAGCTTTTGGCTTCAAAAGAAAAAGAGTTAATGGAGATATAGAAGCGGTACAAAATGGGCGATTTTGAAGACAGCGAAGCGGATGTCGGCAACTCACAAGAATCTGAATTTGATGGAATCAGAATCTTGGGAGCAGATAGAGCATCTGACGTAGTAAATGAAAATTTTGCGACTGACTCTGATGATGATTCGCTGATTGAAGATGAAGAAATTTCGGAAGATTCTATGCTGGCTCACCGCAGTTTAGATCAGCATTGGACGGATCCTCCAACCGGCCAAGTCCCGGCTATATTGATTGATGACTCTAAAGATATAACTTTTGAAGAGGTTTCAGCGCATACTGCAGTATGGCGTACTGAGCATCATAGAGATGAGGAACTGGATCTGGATCTGGGTTTTATTACAGAAGACGTCCCTGCAATTAAAGATCATAATGCCGACAGGGAAGACGAGTCGGATAATAGTGATTCAAATCAATCATTCATATCTGACAAGGTAAAAGAGAACTTTGTAGATGCAGCGATCGGTGAAGAATCCAAAGACGATTTCAATAATATGGACAGAATATCTCGCAGACGTGCCAGTGAACTTAAGGCAAAAAAGCGGCCGGTTAAAAAGTTGATAGACACTGAAATACAGTCTGAGAGGCCTCCTAAGAAAAGATCTACAATTCCTAAAGATGTTACCGAAGGAGATGCTCCGGAAAGATCAAATACATATTTGAGGGTCATTACGGGACTTTTAATTGCCGGAATTGCATCTCTGATATTCTATACCGGCACTGCATTGGGACTGTTTTTGGTAATTTTTGTTGCACTAATGGCAATATTGGAGTTTAATACTGCGATTCTGAAGGTTGGCTTTAAGCCTGCTGGGATAGTTGCAGTGTTTGGAGTCGTTGCCAGTGTATTGGGAGCTTATCTACGAGGCACTTCAGCACTTTTGGCAATGATTGGGTTGACCGTAGGAACTGTATTTTCCTGGTATATCTTTTCTGACTCTGATGAAAAACGCCAAGAACGACCTGTTGCAAATATTGGCGTAACCTTTTTGGGATTTATTTGGATTGGTTTTTTTGCTTCGTTTGCCGCACTGATTTTGTCTCCTAACCAATATCCGCATAAACACGGAATTGCTTACTTGGTGGCCGTACTTACGATGGCGGTAGCAAACGATGTAGGGGCCTTTGCTGCAGGCAAAAAATTCGGCAGGGGAAAGAACCATTTGTTTGCCAAAAATATCAGTCCGAATAAGACTTGGGAAGGCTTTATAGGGGGAGCGGTGCTGACTTTCATATTCGGGATTATAATTGGATCAACTTTCTTCCCATGGAACATATCTCATGCAGTTGAAATGGCCGGTCTGATATCAATTTTTAGTCCACTTGGTGACTTGATTGAATCTATGCTTAAGCGAGATTTGAAACTTAAGGATTTCGGTTCCGTATTGCCCGGTCACGGCGGAATTTTGGACAGGATAGATGGCATATTGCTATGCCTGCCGATGGCATACGTTTACTTACAACTGATGCATCTAAGCTAATTATGAAGTCCGTTGCCATAGCCGGTTCCACGGGTTCAATTGGACGACAGGCCCTCCAAGTGATCTCTGATTCGCCGGGATATTTTGAAGTGACGGCAATCGGCGCAAATTCCAACGTAGCTCTGCTTGTTGAGCAGGCAAAGAGATTTCATCCGAAATTTGTATGCCTGTTTGATGAATCATTCAAAAATGAATTGATCCAAGAAGTTCCCGTAGGCAGTGAGGTAGTCTGTGGGAAAGATTCAATTCAAGTGCTTTCCGAGGCAGCAGATCTGATATTAAATGCCATTGTCGGGTTTGCCGGAATTTCAGTTACACTCAATTCATTGAAATTGAATAAAATTCTGGCTTTAGCCAATAAAGAATCTCTGGTAGCAGGCGGGGATGTGGTAGATAAGATAAAACGGGAGTCTTTAGAGA
>DAIDJA010000323.1 GCA_027451605.1 Acidimicrobiales bacterium | reverse complement strand
CCGTAGGTATCAACAATAATTTTTCGTCCGGTCAATCCCGTATCGGCATGCGGCCCACCGAGCACAAATTTACCGGTAGGATTAACCAAAATTGAAAGGTCATCGGAATTTAAATTCGACGGTAGAAGCGGTTCAATGACGTGTTCAATTAATGCCGGCCTCAGTTCATTTTCAATATCAACTTGGGGAGCGTGCTGTGAGGAGATTAATACAGTCTTTATCCCAATTGCCTTGTCGTCTTCGTATGATATTGATACCTGAGTCTTTCCGTCCGGTCTCAGATAATCCATAATCCCTGACTTTCGAACATCCGTTAACCTTTCTGACAGCCTATGAGAAAGCCATATCGGTAGCGGCATCAGGTCCGGAGTTTCGTCACAGGCATACCCGAACATCATTCCTTGGTCACCTGCCCCCTGAGAATTTAAAATATCTTCTCCGGCAACTCCCGAACGTACTTCAAGAGCGTGAGTTACTCCCTGCGAAATATCCGGTGACTGCTTGTCTAAAGAGACCATAACTCCGCAGGTATGAGCATCAAATCCCTTTTCGGAACTGTCATACCCTATTTCGATTACCGTCTTCCTGGCGATATCAGCTATATCCGGCTTTGCGGTAGTAGTTACTTCACCTGAAACCACTATCAGTCCGGTTGTTACCAAAGTTTCGCAGGCAACTCGAGAGCTTGGATCTTCACTTAATATGGCATCTAATATGGCATCTGAAATTTGATCGGAGATCTTATCGGGGTGCCCTTCTGTTACCGATTCGGAAGTGAATATTCTGTTACGTGACATTACTATTTTTCTCCTAACTTTGCTTTTATATTAATTATTAAATTCCAACTCAAATACGTTAAGTATTTCTTCGGCAATTTCTTGCTTACTTTTTTTATCAACCTCTTTGATAAAACCGTTTGAAGTATATATTGTAACCGCGTTTGAATCCGTGTCAAAACCAATATCTGACCGGCTCACATCATTTGCTACCAACATGTCAATTGCTTTGGACTTGAGCTTATTCATTGCACGATCAGTCAGGTTGTCAGTTTCGGCGGCAAAACCCACAATTCGCTGCGAGACCCAGTGTGTCTTTTTCGACTTAAGAGAATTTTTATTGCGGAGAGCAACCAGTTCAGATATTATATCAACAGTCGACTGTAACTCCAACTTCGGAAGTCCGTCCTGTCGATGAAGTTTAAGCTTGGACTGATTTTTAACCCGAAAATCGGCTACCGCTGCGGCCATTACTATTAAATCGCTGGTTTGACTCAAGCTTAAAACAGCGTCCGCCATCTCTTGTGCGGTATCGACCCTTCTAACTTCAAAGTTTTCCAAATTCAAAAGATAAGAAGGGATATTGGAATTAGCCGTGATCAAATTAACTTTAGCACCCCTGTAATAAGCCTCAAGTGCTATGGCAATCCCCTGTTTTCCCGAAGATCGATTTGTAATGTACCTAACAGGATCGATAAATTCTCTCGTACCTCCCGCCGTAACCGTAACTGTTTTATCTCTAAAACACTCATTGCTTCCCAAGGTACGCTTTACCACAGCGACAATTTTTTCAAGATCCGCCAGGCGGCCTTTACCGACATCATTTCTGGCCAAACTTCCGACTTCCGCATCCACAAAGATAACTCCGCGGTCCCTTAGGACCTGCATATTATCCTGAACCGCTATATTTTCATACATCTCGGTATGCATTGCCGGACAAACAATTACCGGCGCCTTTGTTGCAATTAAAATCGATGACAGTAGATCATTTGCCATTCCGGCACGATAAGTTCCTATCATATTGGCAGTAGCCGGTGCAACAAGTACCAAATCAGCCGTCTTGCCCAATTTGGTATGAATTATAGGTTCATCGTCATTGATTAAGGAGCTGTAGGCCTTATTGGAGCAAAGCGCACTAAATGTCACCTCGGAAACGAACTTAGCGGCCGCTTTTGTCAGCACCGGAGTTACGTTAGCACCCTCTTTTTCCAGGACCCGCATTAGTTCGACTGCCTTATATGCGGCAATTCCCCCGGTTACCCCCAACACGATATTTGCTCCCGCTATTGAACTAAGGGGCATGGAAGAATTCCATAGCTAGTAGACAGCCCTTTAAGTTTAGACAGCTCAGCGAGCCGAGCTTTTCAGGCCTCAGGTTCCTCATCGATTTCAGGAACGTCTTCTTTGATTTCATAGGTGACCTTGTCCTGCATGATCTCCTCAAGTGCCATTGTCAGTGGCTTGCCGGCTACAGATGTTACTTGCGCGGGAAGGTAGCCGGAGCTGCTTCCGGTTAGTTTGTTGGAATATTCACTGATTTGTCGAGCTCTGTCCGAAGCCAGAACCACAAGTGCGAACTTAGACCCCACTTTTTCCAAAAGGTCTTCTATCGGGGGTTCCATCATTGAGTTTTCGGATTCAAACATCTAATTTCTCCGTATAAAAATTAACTTTAATTTCCGTAAGCCTATATTCAAATTAGCCTATATTCAAAATATTGAAATTAAAGGAATTTGGCAAATTGGGGACAGCTATTCCGACAAG
>DAIDJA010000322.1 GCA_027451605.1 Acidimicrobiales bacterium | reverse complement strand
AATTGCAATTAATAAAAACAGACCGATATATATCCATGATGATTTGGGGTAAGACCAATAAACCGCTTCTTCGAAAATTCCGATAAATATCGAGGCGTAAAGTGCTAAAGGTAGTTTTTCGAACCTAGCAATTGCAGCTGCTGCCAGTGGGGTTAAAAGTACTTCCGGACCTAAAGGCTGTCCTAATTGTATACCTTGGATTGGCTGAGACAGAATGGCTCCGATTGCCGAAAGCACCGCAGCTACTACCCAAGTGATCAGAGAAAGCCTCCTGACGGGAATTCCCAGAAGCAATGCCCTGTCAGCAGAATCAGATGAAGCCCTTATTCCGATACCAATGTCGGTTTTTGCCAAAAACCACCAAATCAGCAGCATAATAATTGGAATTACGATTACAGCTAAAACATGATTTTCGTTAAAAACATAACCGCCTATAGTTGTTTGGAAATGAAACGGAGCATTAAAATTCGTGCCTTTTAGCCCGCCGTTTCCATATAATGTGGGTATCTTAAACTCTGCGGCCTCAAATAGCTGAGCCAGACCGATCGTGGCGACCGTTAATATTAGACGGGGTGCTCGCTGAAACCTCCAAATTATGATGCGGTCAATCAGTACACCCATAACTATTGCACTGACGATTCCGATTATAACTGCTTCGATATAAGATAGCCCGTTTCCCAGAACCAGTACAATTGCGGTAGTCGAGGCTACTCCACCAAGTTCAGCTTGAGCAAAGTTTATTATTCTGGCGGATTTGTACACCAATACGAGTCCCATGGCAGTCAGACCGCTCAAGGCTCCGATAATTGCGCCGTCCAAAACAGTACCTAACGGAAGTTTGTTAGGTAATGTAGTGTAACAAAGCAACCAAAGTAAAAAGAATCCGACTATGGAAATTCCATACCCCATCACAGTTTTATTTTTAATATTCACCTTTTTTCCTTTTCTAATTAGGGTTTATTAAAATATCAATCAAATATTATCTTGCATAAATTATCTGGCTATTCTCAAAATTTACGGACAACTTAGAGGCTTGTGATCCTGAAGACCGGCGACTGAGTTAGAGAAAAGATATTGAGTGTCATTGTTGCAAGCAACCCAAGCGCCCTTCGTTCCGTTTACATTGCTTACAGTGTTTGGATTCCAGTGCATTATGGCAAATCCATTGGCGGGATCAAATTTGTTCTGTTGCCAAGTCCATTGTCCGAAAATACCGTTCATAGCAGATGCGGGGAGATCACCTGTTGCGTTAAAGGCACCCTGTTCAAAGGTTTGGGGGGTTAAGTCCGGCCCGGCTGATTGAAGTGCGTCATAAAATTGTAGCAATGACATATAAATAAAATAGTAGGCTGGAGATAGCTGGCTTAACGGAGCTCCGGTCTTGAGATAGGCCTGATATGCTTCCTGCTTTAATTTATTCTGGGGCACGGGTTCGCCCAAAAATATCAAATGGTCGGTTTGGTCGGGGGCATAAAGATGTCCGTAACCGTCTCCACCTGTAAACGTGTAGGAAAATAATCCACCGAATAGCCATTGCGGATAGTAACTAGCGCTATCAGCGGCGGAGAAAATGTATGAAGGAGTAATAGGGTCACAGTCTACACAAAGCACGGTAGTAACGTTTGCCGCCTTAAATTTTGCCATTATTGTTGCTGACTCTTGTGGAAACAGAGATAAGTCAAATGAGTAGGACTGCATAATAGGTGCCTGTTCATGGTATGTGTTTTGGAGCAAGTTGGAAGCTTGGTTCGCACATATTGTCCATTGCGGAGTATCTTGATAAATAATGCCAATTTTACCGGGTTTCCCTACCGTACCCGGTCCGGCATCGGTGGCCGGAATTCCATAAACCGATTTGGCAAGAATCGCCGCTTCGGCACTTGCCTGTTCGGTACAGTTGGCACCCGGAGAATAAGAGTATGGGGCATTTTGCTGGTAGTAGCTTTGTGAATTCTCATAAATTGACATAGATATCACTTTTGACAGTGCCAAATCTTGGGTGTAGGCCGCGGAAGCGTCGATAAGGGACCTATCGGCAAATCCGTGAAGACTTGTAGCTACATTTACGGCGTCTGCCTTGGCTTGGGCGAGACCGCCACCTGTATCTTCGGCTATGAAGTTACCCTGTCCCACATACGGGATGAGTTTTACATTTCTTCCATAGAGTTCAAATTCTTTATTAAATAAAGATATGTATGCTTGCATAGTCGAAATGGCACTTTGATTAGTGCCGACAACAGTCTTTGGGACGAATCCGTACAGCGCATTTAAGATATCAGATGATGCATAACGATAAGTTAGGTTAATTGTGTTAGCAGTTACGCCGTTGTAGGTCGCACCTCCGTTGTTTCCGCTCCATTTCGGCTCACAAATGGGGGAGTATACAGACCACGGTATCTGCAGTTTTCCCGGTCCACAACTAACTCCAGATACTGTCTCCCCGGGGGATCCAGGTGACGTGGCGGGAGTTATCCCCGAGGTATTAAGAACAGCCGCGACTTGTGTCTTATTTGACGGAATAAATACTAAAATTAATACAA
>DAIDJA010000321.1 GCA_027451605.1 Acidimicrobiales bacterium | reverse complement strand
AAGCGTTCCTGTGCAAGCGGTTCTTCCAGGAAGCGCAAGCAATGTAGGTATTCACGCTCTCACAGTGTTGCCCAATGCGATTGCTGGAATAAACTATGTGGATAATACTTCCAGCATCACGAATGGGTCCGATGCTGATAGCAATCAAACTGTTGCCACTAACATTTTGAATGCAACAAATGAGATTGTATTAGGTACTACGACAGGCATTGAAAATTTAATTTTAAAGACATATCCAAACGATGTTGGCGGGGTGACTGTTGTAGGTCCATTTAACCCCGACAATTTGCGCGTTCAGTACGACAACGAGATTGATGTTCCAGTAATCACGACAGATGCGGTAAGTTTTACAACCATCCTGACTACTCGCGGCAACCCCACTACCTACTTTACGAGCAATCGTCCCGTGCTGTCGGTTACTTCAGTGGTGGGAACTACGAATGGGACAAACTATTTGGGTAGCCAGTTAAGTTTTCAACAGGATACCGGACCAGTTTACGGATACTCCACGATGTCCTTTGATGCCTTATCCTGGTTTGCCCCATTTCCAGCGGGCGTAAACATACAGCTAACAGTGCAAGGGACTTACGATCAAGTCGTTGAAAACATCCAGAACACTTTAGACGAGCCGCAAATTACCTATGTTACGGCTGATATTTTGGCGAAGCGGGCTCAGGAAGTGCTTATTGATGTGACGGTGAATGTAGCCGCCCTGGCCGGAACGGATTTATCCACTTTGGAGCAAGCCGTGGTTGCAGTCATCACAAGCTCCTTAAACTCTTACACTCTAGGAGAAAATGTCAGCCAATACAACCTGATCAACCTAATCAATACTGTTCCTGGGGTGGCAAGCATTGGAATCCCATTCACCTTATTGCAAAGAGAGGACAAAAAGCAAAATCTCCAGGTCCTCACCATCACAGACTACGAATACGCCCGCCCCGGTGTCATCACTGTAAACTAAAATGCCAGAAGTCAATCCACCAACCAGCTTGAATGCGTTTCCTTCAGACACCAACCCCGGTGTTTGGGGATTGCCTTTTTATCTGAATTTCGATCAGAGCATCATAAGTCCGCAAAACTTAAATTACGATCTCTACATTGACACGGCTACAACTTTCTCCAGCCCAAATAACATCCGCTTGACAAAAACCAGCGTGGACAAGAGGCTGATTGGATTCCAGGAAGGCAACGGACTAGGAAAAGAGTTCCTTGTCCGTCTACCAGATAGAGACATGAACAGTAGCTACACCTGGTATTGGCAGGTAAGAATCAATGCCAATATAAACGGCACAATCTATTTGAGCCCGTGGTCTGCCATCCAGAGTCTGATAGTACCACAAAGACAGGACTTGGTGCAAGCCCAGGCCATCTTTGCGAACTTGGCCGATGCGAATGCCTACTCAAAAGATACAAGCTCAACGAATGTGTACAAGTTCTTGCTACAAGCTGGGCGCGAGCTTGACCTGCTACTGTATGAGAACGCCAATTCAATTAATGATTTGTCCATCTATTTAGCCAGAGATACGGCCATAGTCAACAATTTTGCTTCTTTGCTAAACATCTCTCAGTCTTATTACGAAACGGCATCAAATTTTAGGCAAAAAGTGCAAAGAGTGTGGAAAGCCTTTACTACTTATCCGGGAAGTCTGCAAGCAATCATAGATGTCGTGACGGCCTTTACTGGCCAAGCTCCGGTAATAGCCGATGTGACAACTGAGTTGGGCTGGATTTTAGACTTCAATATTCTAAGCGATCCGCCGATTACGGTAAACAGTCCAATCATACTATATAGCCGCCCGCAAAAGGGCAGAACTTTTGAATTGATAATCCCGAACTCTTGGAATCTTCAATATGACGAAGGGGTTTTGACTACATTGTTGCAAAAGATTCGTTCGGCTCAAACCGACATGGCTCTTAACTTTACCCCAAATAAAAATGTGTCGGTTAGATTTAATCTCCAAAGTGATTGGCAACTATGGACAAATACGGGTTGCGACATCGCTTCTTATCCGGGAAGCGTCCAACTTGCTTCTGGACAATCCAGCGGCACTTTAATCAGTCCGGTATTTAACATCTCAAACTTGGCGGCTTTTAACGCTCCAATCATTTCTTCATTCCCGTCAGGAGGGACGATAAGCTACTACATTGCAACTTCATCTGATGGGATTAACTTCAACCCTTATTATCAACTCTATCAAGGAGTAACCCCGGATACGAATTTGCTTATCGAACCTTATTTCCAAATAAAAATCACCATGTCAAGAAACAACATTTCTGCTCCAAATCCTTCTTTGCAATCTTTTGAATTGCCGATGATAGGAAGTTAACTATGAACAACAACTATCGTTGGCGATCATTTCCGGGAGAGCAGGTTCTTGTTGACGACATTGAATGGGGAAACCAAGCCCAGGAACAGGTCGATTCTACAAACATCTCTGATTTTTGGAGCGACGGGGTGCTCTATGATCCGAATGGGCTTTCCCAATTTGACATAACCGTAAACCAAAGCAATAACACGCTTTTTGATGTCGGCTGGGGAA
>DAIDJA010000320.1 GCA_027451605.1 Acidimicrobiales bacterium | reverse complement strand
ATCAAACCGCAATATCTTCGGCCGAACAGATCTGGAAACTCCAAGATGTTAAAGTCGGCATTCAGGACCACAGCTTGATCGAAGATCTAAATGTTGGCGGCTCCGCCGGCGAAATTTCTGTTATTACGGGAGCTAACGGATCCGGTAAGACAAGTCTGTTGCGGACTATCGCCGGACTGTTAAAACCGTTAAGCGGCTCCGTGGAGCAGGGTACGGATCGCATTGCTTATCTTCCACAGGAGCCCGGTGTATTACTACACCGAAACAGCGTTCGAGCTGAAGTAGAGCAGACTTTGAAATGGTCTAATATAAAAGATTCTAATGCAGCGGGGAGAATTCTTGAAATATTAAATTTGACAAATCTGGCTGATCGGGATCCGAGAGATCTCTCCGGAGGACAGCGTCAGAGAGCTGCAATTGCCGCAGTGTTGGCAGGTAAACCCAAGTTGGCCTTATTGGACGAACCTACCAGAGGTATGGATGCCGCAGCCAGATCATCTTTGGCATCTTCGGTAAATATGCTGGCCTCTAACGGAGCTTCCGTGGTCGTCGCCACTCACGATGATGAATTGGGAAAACAGCTTAGCGCCCGTGTATTTAAGATAGAGGACGGTTTACTGAAAAAGGTTAAAACGTGAAGAAGTTGACCAATGCTCACGTAATGCTTTTAGTAACGACTTTAATTGGCATTATGCTGTTCATATGGCCGATGATAACCGGTGGTCAGCCGTTGGCAGCCGCAGCCATTTCATTTGGATTAGGTACGGCGGCAATATTGGTTGCAATGGAAGTAGTTGCCGGGCATCTCGATACCAGGAAGTTGGCACTGCTTGCCGCACTGGCGGCAATAGATGCGGCGGCAAGAGCCGTATTGGTAACGGGTATCGGAGGTTTCAGCCCTATCTTCTTGATGATACTGTGTGGCGGATATATATTTGGAGCAGAATACGGATTTCTTTTGGGTTCAATTACAATATTGGTTTCCGCATTTGTTACCGGCGGACTCGGTCCATGGTTGCCTTATCAAATGTTTGCCGCCGGTTGGGTAGGAATGATTGCAGGAATGGCCGGGATCGGATGCAAAGGACGCCCGAGCAAACGCGACGTAATCATACTGGCTGCAGTAGGTTTAGTTTTAGGATACGGTTACGGAGCGGTAATGGATATTTGGGACTGGACCTTTTATCAGAGTTCACCGGGCTTGGGATTTAGTCCCGGTATGTCATTTCTAACGGTAGTTAACCATTTTGCTAAATTTTATGCTGCAACCTCTTTTGTATATGATTCATTTCGTGCCGTAGGCAACGTTATTATGATATCTGTATTGGGTGCTCCGATTTTGCTTGCTTTGGGTAGACTCAGAGCCAGACTTAATACCGATATAGACGAATCAGTTATGCTTATAACCACTGATGTTAATGCCGTATAAATGAATTCAGTTTATGAATACTCTTACCGATAAGTTGAAATGACCAATAAAGAAACTTCAAAGTGATACCTTTTTTTAAACCTATAACCCCGTACAGTTGACATCAGGCCCTATCTTTACTGTTAATAAATTTTCTATTAAATGGGTGGGCTGGTAGCGCAGAATCTTTTCCTGAGTGATTCAACGAAAAATTTTAGTTCTTTTTTATGAGATTTAGCTAAAACAACAATCTCAAAATTGTCAATTTGACAATTTGTGAAATTCAATTATGGCCCCAGAGGTGAAAGTGAATTGACTGCTACTCCGTCGCACCTTCGATAAGCGTACTTCCCTGAGTAGACAACTACTTTATCGACTACCCTTGGTCCTATTTGAGATGACAACCAATGAAGATGTTTGGTGTCTGAGTCTCCGATGTGTGGAGACACTTTAACTTCCATGGCCAGTGCACGGCGATTCTGACCTTCAACAATTAAATCAATTTCGTGAATGCCATCTTTGGTTTAGAAATGACTTAATTTCGCATCAAAAGACTGAGCATATATTCGTATCGATTGTGTCGCCGGAGATTCAAAAAGAGCTCTTCGGCTACTACAATAAAATCACGGATTTTAACTAATAACGGATATTAAATAGTTGCCAGAAAATAGCAAATAAAATAAGAGATAATGCACCTGCGGAAAAAGATTTAACTTGAAAGAAAATATGGCCGAAGCTTTTAAAAATGATGGTAGTAATACAAACAATAATGACAAAATGAACGAAGACCTTGAAGCATATGATCGGCTTAGGCGCCGAATCATGTGGCTTATTCCAAACGGAATCTTTATGCTGGGGACGAAGGGCTTAAATGACCTTAATCTTATGACCTTGTCATGGATGACTCAGGTTGCCGCGGAACCGAAAGCAGTAGTAATCTCTTGTGAAATTAATTCTTTGAGCTATAAAAACATTAAGATAACCAAGAATTTTGTGGTAAGTATTTTAAATAAGGAGGATAAAAAACCTGCTATTGTTTTTGCCAAGCCGGCTGTTTATGACCCCATAGAGTCAACCCTGTCGGGATTCAAGTTCTTTAAATCGGAAAATACCGGATGTCCGGTAATTTCGAGCGCAGTTGCCTATCTGGA
>DAIDJA010000319.1 GCA_027451605.1 Acidimicrobiales bacterium | reverse complement strand
AACCAGTCACCTGAATGTTACCAAAACCATTTTCGATTGCTGAATCTAAATAAGTAATAACATCGCCAATGTCATTCGGCTTCACCGCCACACCCTCCGCGTGTGTTCCCAAAAGGGCTACTAAGTTGTTGTTGCTCATCACCGCACAAATTGTGCCGCTTCCCTGCAAAATGACGGCCAGTAGTTCGGCACCGCCTGAAATGCAATATCCATGGGTCATCTTCCCGCTCGGATCACTTCCATTCACCGGGTCACCACCTGCATACTCATATGCCTGATAGGTTGAGAGATAGAGGGGATCCATCGAGGTGAACTCACCCGAAGTAGGATCGTAGTAGCGAGCTCTCATATATATCAACCCTGAGTAATTGCTGCCGGACCCCATATACTGCCCCTGCCATCCAAAAACTGATCCGGGATTTCCCGCTGTTAAATTTCCATAAGCATCATATCTGGATATATTTGTAAAATATCCCGCTGTATTTGAAATTATCCATGAAGAGATGCCCGGAGTATAAGACATATAAGTTGGATTATCCATTGAAGGTGAAGTTAAAGATGCACTTTGAACAGTAGTCGTATTAATTTGTTCAACAGGTGTACCGGAAGGTCCATAGATATAATCATCAGTTCCGTCACATAGCAGTAACGGTAATGATCCGGTTGTGTCCCAAGTTAACTGAGTGGTAACTGAACCGCTTTGGCCGGCAATTTCTAAGCCATCACCGGTATACGAAAAATTATTAGTTCCACCGGATGAGTAACTGGTCATCTCGCCTATTCCATTGTAACCATAAGAATAATTAGAAGATCCAACAGTTGCAGATATCCTGTCCCCTAATGAATCATAGGAGTAACTGGTCACGTTGTTTGAAGAACCCGCAATATTGCTGCATGGCACGTTTGAACTTCCCGGACTTGAATGTGAAGTCAACTCCGATGCCTGATTAACTGAGGCGACATAAGATTGAGGATTGTTATTAACATTGTTGGAAGTGAAATAAGTTAAATTTCCGGAATTGTCATAACAGAAGTTTGGATTAGAGCTCCCTTGAGAAGAGGTTCCTTCATAGGATACCTGAGATGCGGTGTTATATGAGTAGTATTGACCCCCACTTAAAGATCCTCCTCCACAAATACTCAGTGTCATATAATCATCTGTCAGCTGCCCGTTTAGATTCCTGGATCCAACCGAATAACCCATATCCTGACTGATTGAAATAGAATTTGCAATGCACCCGCTCGATGATAACATTGAAACCTTATTCGTACTTGGAGATAAGCCAAATGGATATAATTTCTTGGTAGATGAAGCTGTTGTAGGTGACAGAGTATTTGCCGTGGAAACTGAAGAACTGTTTGCCGGAGAGACTCCAGAAGAAGTTAAACCGATTCCGTAGTCGGAATTTAATATCAAATTATTTGCAGAATCATATTTCCAAGTAGCAGTTGATGCAGATGATCCCGTTCCATTGATCTGAGAAATCAGGTTTCCATTAGTATCATATGCGAACGATACGACGTTACCGAGCCCGTCTGAGACCGAAGACATATTTCCGGCTGAATCATAAACATAGGTTGCCTTAGGTTCAGTTGCAGTCATTGATGAATTATAGATAGGATAAGTTACTGTTTCAAGGTTACCATCTCCATAATAACCATACGCCAGTGACTGAGTAGTATTCAACCCGTTATAAGAACTTAACCCAACCGTACAGTAATCGGTGCAATTCTGTCCGTTATTAGCAGCCGTAAAACTTTGAGAACTTACATTCCCGTTAGCGTTGTAGGTGTAATCAGTCGTTCCCGTTCCGTCAACCATCGACTCTCGGCTCCCATCTTGAGAATAAGAGTATAAAACATTACTCGGAACAGCAAATCCACTTGCAATTCCCGAATATGTTAATGAAGTGATTTGATTGTTGACATTATAGCCGTAGGTAGTAGTGGCTGCAGGAGTAGTAGCGGTCAGCTTGTTACCGTCTTTGTCGTATGTGTAATTGGTAACAAGGCCGTTAGGATCATTTGGGCTCGCCGGAGTTACTGTCTGGTATACCATATTTGCTAATCCCCCGCCCGAAGGTGGAACTTTAGTTCCACAAACGGAAGCATAGTAATAACAGTAAGTTGAAGCATTGCCGTTTGCATCAATCACTGCCAGTTTATTTCCATGCTGATCATACTGGAATAATGTAACATTACCAAGCTGATCGAAGGTTCTCTCAATTAGTCCTGCCTCATTAACGTAAGTGTTCGTTGTCCCGGGAGTTGGAATGCCAAGTTCCCAGGAAGTTCCATTGCCGGTGAGAGCGACGGCAACACCTTGCGCCGAAATAGCTGAACCACCACCTGACGAACAGAAGGTATTGTTCGAACATGAAATTGTACTAGCAGATGTCATACTTTGAGGAAGAGACTCAGTTGTCCATGATGTTCCGTTAACCGTCTGAAGAACTATTGGAAGCAAACTTCCTGAGGCATTGGAAGTGCTAAGAGTAAAACAGGCAGGGGCAGAACTGCCCGCACATGACACCTCTCCGAGACTTAAAGCTCCGCTTGGCAGAGCAT
>DAIDJA010000318.1 GCA_027451605.1 Acidimicrobiales bacterium | reverse complement strand
GATGATAAAGAGTGGGCTTTAAGATCAAGAGTAGACGGCCGACCTATCAAAACGATTAATGCGAGAGATCTATTCAGACAAATTTCAACTGCAGCATGGGAATGCGCAGATCCGGGAATGCAATTTGATACAACTATAAATAAGTGGCACACAGCTCATGCCACAGGACGCATCAATGCCTCCAATCCCTGCAGCGAGTATATGCATATCGATAATTCGGCGTGTAATTTGGCGTCAATTAATTTACTTAAATATTTGAATCCCGATGATTCGTTTGACGTAGAGGCATTTAGACACTCGGTTGGAATTGTGTTTACGGCTCAGGAAATTTTGGTAGGCAATGCCGATTATCCTACTGAAAAGATCGGGGAGAATTCGCGTAAATTCAGACAACTTGGTATCGGATATGCTAACTTGGGAGCCTTGTTGATGGCTCAGGGTTTGCCTTATGACAGTGATGCCGGTCGGACGCTGGCTGCCGGAATAACGGCGGTTATGACGGGTGTCTCGTATGAAACTTCAGCTCGCATAGCCCAAAGAATGGGACCATTTGACGGATATGCCGACAATAAGAAATATATGGACAGTGTGTTGGAGATGCACCGTGAGGCAGTTGACTCAATTGATGAAAGCTGTGTTCCGTCAAATATACTGGATGAGGCTCGTTCAAGTTTCGATAATGCTATAACCATATCCAAAAAAAACGGAGTGCGTAACGCTCAAGCGTCGGTATTGGCACCGACCGGGACAATCGGTCTTTTGATGGACTGTGACACTACAGGAGTTGAGCCTGATTTAGGTCTTGTCAAAACAAAAAAACTGGTGGGCGGCGGTACAATGTCAATTGTAAATCAGACGATACCACGGGCTTTGGGAAGATTGGGTTATGATCCTACTCAAATTGAAGACATTATTGATTATATTAAAGTACAAAAGTCAATTGTTGGAGCGCCACATTTAGATTCCAAGCATCTGGCGGTGTTTGCATGCTCGATGGGCGATAATACCATCCAATATATGGGCCATGTCAAGATGATGGGAGCTGTTCAGCCTTTTATATCAGGCGCTATTTCAAAGACCGTAAATATGCCCGAAGACGTAACTATTCAAGATGTAGAAGATCTTCATATCGAGGCATGGAAACTGGGTATTAAGGCAATCGCGATTTATAGGGATAACTGTAAGGTTGCGCAGCCTTTGGAAACTACCAAAAAAGACTCCGATGCTTCTTCCAGTGATATTGATCAAACCATTAAGGACTTGGAAAATCGGGTAGGAATGCAGACCATTGTTGTTAAGAAGCCCGAACGGGAAAGATTGCCAAGACACAGAAGATCTTTAACATTTGCTTTTAGGGTTGCAGATTGTGAAGGATATGTAACGGTAGGGGAATATCAGGACGGCAGGCCGGGAGAGATTTTTATGAAAGTTTCAAAACAGGGATCCACCTTGGCCGGAATTATGGATGCCTTTTCAATATCGGTTAGCTTAGGATTGCAACATGGAGTACCGCTGGCAACTTACGTAAACAAATATACAAATATGAGGTTTGAACCAGCGGGAATTACTGATGACCCGGATCTGAGAATAGCTACCAGCTTAATTGACTATATCTTTAGAAGGCTTGCGATAGATTACTTGTCGCTTGAAGAAAGAACTAATCTTGGTATCTTGACTTCCAGTGAAAGAACTCAGGCATTGTTACCGGGTATGGACTATGCCGGGTTGCCCTCAACGGAAGAACCCGCAGCAGAGGTATCCACAGAACAAAAGCCGGCTCCCGCAAAGGCAACCGAAAATCGCGATGCCCCGTATTGCTATCAATGCGGTAATGCAATGCAGAGAGCCGGATCTTGCTATGTTTGCTCTGACTGCGGTACCACCAGCGGTTGTTCATAATTCGGCGATTATGGGTACTATGGTGACATTAATTTAAAATTGACTATGGCTTAAATAGGTTATTTGCAAATTGATTTTGAAGGTAGCTTCGGTATTACCCTTTTTTAAATACTTTCCCTTCGATCTCGAGTTGTTCGTCGTTGCCAAGCACCAGGGTTTCAGTAAGTTCGTCGAGATGCCAGTGCAGATTAACGAACGATTTACCAGCACTGTTTCGCTGTGGTCGGTAAAACAAACACTGTTAGACACACTCGCAATTTTCTATCGATTACACCTAATGCACTACTACGATCGTGATATCTCGATGAATGAGGTCTGGAACGTTGACGCGTTATCGAATTGTAAGGGGTGTGATCGTGGCGAGTAGGTTCCAGTTAAACCTGCCAGTGTAAAGTTGTGCTCAAACTCGGAGGTTCCGGACCCGCCGAAAGTCGTAAAGATACACGCTTCGCCTGCTTCATGAAGAAATTGACTCTAATTCAGAATCCTCGTCGAGAACATAGAATTAACTGGTGGTTCGTCACTGAAGTAGAGGAAGTAGTTAAGGTGGCGCATGCCTTGCAATCAACAATGTCGGAAAACCGAGTCTGAGATGGCCACATACACAGTTTCAATGGGGGCCACTGGGGCTGTCACTCAGCTACAACGGCTGAGTGACTTGCTCAACTCGACG
>DAIDJA010000317.1 GCA_027451605.1 Acidimicrobiales bacterium | reverse complement strand
ATTCCTTCTTTCGTCAAGGCAGCCGACAATACTTCAGACCTATTTACCGAAGCCGTACCAACCAATATGGGTTGGCCCTTTTCGTAGTGATCTTTAATATCTTCAATAACGGCTTTGAATTTACTCTCTTCGGTTTTATAGATAGCATCGGGAAAGTCTTCACGTATAATAGGTAAATTCGTAGGTATGGGGACCACGGCCAAACCGTATGTAGAGGCAAATTCGGATGCCTCAGTTTCGGCTGTACCGGTCATTCCGGCCAATTTCTCATAAAGTCTAAAGTAGTTTTGAAGGGTAACGGTAGCCCAAGTATGATTTTCTTCTTTAATTTTCACACGTTCTTTAGCTTCGACGGCCTGGTGAAGGCCTTCGGACCACCTTCGGCCTTCCAAAACACGCCCCCTAAATTCATCGACAATCTTGACCTCGCCGCGTTCGACGATATAATCTTTGTCTCGTTTATAAAGTTCTTTTGCCCGTAACGCCTGCGTTAGATGCAACACCAGATCGGTACTCAACTCGTCATACATATTTTTGACGTTAAGCTGCTTTTCAACTTTCTCAATGCCTTCTTCAGTGGGAATCACAGTCTTTTTCTCTTCGTCAACTTCATAGTCAACATCACGCTTCAGAGATTTAACAATACTGGCAAACTGATAGTAAAGTTTGCTTGAATCCTGGGCGGGACCGGAGATGATCAAAGGTGTCCGAGCCTCATCGATCAAAATTGAGTCTACCTCATCAACAATCGCGTAGTAATGTCCCCGTTGAACCTTATGTTCCAGAGACTGTACCATATTATCCCGAAGATAATCAAATCCAAATTCGGAGTTGGTACCGTAAGTTACGTCACAGTCATAGGCTCGCTTTTTTAGATCGTAGTCAGTCTGTTCCGGAGACAATATTCCGACACTAAGCCCAAGAAATTCATGAATTTGACCCATCCATTTGGCATCTCTGCTGGCGAGATAATCGTTTACGGTAACAACGTGCACTCCTTTACCGGCAAGAGCATTTAAATATACCGGCAACGTAGAAACAAGAGTTTTACCTTCACCGGTTTTCATTTCGGCAATCCACCCGAAATGAAGTGCCATTCCACCCATAAGCTGCACGTCGTAGTGCCGCTGTCCGATAACCCGTTTTGAAGCCTCTCTGACTGTCGCAAAAGCCTCAACCAAGATATCGTCCAGAGTTTCTCCCTCTTCGAGTCGTTTCTTAAAGGCTGAAGTTTTGTCCCTTAATTCCAAATCGCTTAAAGCTTCAAAGTCCTCTTCAAGATCATTTATATGCGGAAGTACCTCGGCAAGTCTCCTAACCTTTTTCCCTTCGCCTGATCTTAATACTTTCGCAAATATACTCATTTATATGAACCTTTTAGATTTAATAAAGCCTTTTTATTCTAATTTAAGCGTAGCGTACCGACTTACACTAAAATATTATATCTGACATACCAACCGGCGGACGTGGCGGAATTGGTAGACGCGCAGGGTTTAGGTCCCTGTGATCGCAAGGTCATGAGGGTTCAAGTCCCTCCGTCCGCACACCGAAAAAACTATAGATAGGCACACCGTAATATAAACACGTGATATTTCATAGATTTTTACCGTTTAAAAACAAAGTTTTCCCGACTTATTTCGAACTTTTGTAACCTAAAAACAATACAATTATCGAAATTCAACTTTTTAAATCTTGGTACGCCGGACATAAAACAAAAGATCTAAATTCCGCAACGTATACATTTTCAGACCATTACTAATCGGTAGAGTCTGGTCACCAATCCCACTAAAATGAGATGCACCAGTGAAACTATATGCTTTTGAAGTAAAGCTAGCCTAAAAAAGATAACTAATCTTCAACGGCAATTAACCGTAACCGATAATTACATGCCGATTCAAACCTAATTTCCGTTAAAAACAGTTTCAGCCCGAAGCTTTTACCTTTTCCTTCTTCCGATGATCCGGCTCGATAGTTGGGAAATCCGGATGATTTACATCCCAAACCGGTCTGTTAGACCTAACCGGCGGTAGTTTAGTAAAGTTATGATGGGCAGGAGGTGATGAAGTATACCATTCCAGGGTAAAAGCATCCCAAGGATTGTCACCTGCGGGAACCGGATCGAGTAGTGATATTACTACGTTAACGACAAATAGAAATACCGCTAAGGCAATAAGCATAGATCCGAAAGTGGCAATTCTGTTGGCAGTTGTATAGTCCATAGCCTGCGAATAAGTAGCAATACGCCTGGGCATACCCTTAAGACCCAACCAATACCATGGCATTATCAGGCCCCAGGTTCCGACAAACATTATCCAGAACATTATCTTTCCGAGGCGTTCTCTTAACATAACTCCGAATGCCTTGGGGAACCAGTAGAATATTCCCCCGAATCCACCGAATAAAGCAAACGCCAAGATTATATTGTGAAAGTGAGCCACAACAAAATATGTATCATGGGTAGCGAAATCTATCGGAGGAGATGCCAGCATAATACCCGTTAAACCTCCCAAAAGAAATATCACCAAGAATCCCATCATAAAAAGCATCGGGGTGTCAAATTTGATCTTTCCTCGCCA
>DAIDJA010000316.1 GCA_027451605.1 Acidimicrobiales bacterium | reverse complement strand
AACATAATTTGATTATCGGTCAGTCTGAAGGAATAACCCTCGTGACGAATAAAGGCTATAAACTTATAGCCTTTCGCCCGACCTTGGAAGATGTTATTTACAAAATGCCCAGAGGGGCTCAGGTCATATATCCGAAAGACATTGGAAAAATATTGATGGCAGCCGACGTAGGTCCCGGTTTAACCGTCATCGAGTCGGGTGTTGGTTCGGGCGCATTGTCTATGGCATTACTTCGCTGTGGCGTCAACATAGTCGGTTATGAAATAAGAGAGGACTTTGCAAAGATCGCACGTGACAACGTTACGGCTGTTTTAGGCGATTTTGTGCGCTATGAGATAAAAATAAAGGATATCTATCTCGGAATCGATGAATTATTTATCGACAGAATCATTCTCGATCTGCCTGAACCGCAAAATGTTATTCCGCATGCAAAATTATCTCTTAAAAAAGGCGGAATTCTAGTTTCCTATCTTCCTACAATTAATCAAGTCTCTATTCTCGTTGAAACTTTACGAGAATTTGATTTTGAAGATATAGGAGTAACGGAAACAATCGAAAGGAGCTGGTACGTCACCCAAAGGAGCGTGCGACCGGATCACAGAATGGTGGCTCACACCGGTTTTATCGTAAGATCAAGAAATACTTAACCTATCTTAAAAATCGAAATAGCGATTCCGGTAATACGATACCGGTTGTGCGAAAATGAAACGGGATTTTCCGAAGAAACTGCTACCCGTTACGGATTACTCTTCGATTACAAAAATACATTCACCCGGGCACTCTTCGGCTGCCTCACGTACGGAATCTTCCATTCCATCCGGAACACTGGCTTGACCTTCTGAGCCACCGGGGCTGTCTAGAACTTTATCGCCCTCTTTTACATAAGCAAGACCGTCATCTTGCAGACTGAAAACCGAAGGGCAAATCTCTTCACACAGGCCGTCTCCGGTACACAAATCTTGATCTATCCAGACTTTCATTAATCCTCACTACCTTTTGGCTTACGGCTAATTTCATTTTCAGATGAAACATCAACCGTAAAGTGAACTATCTATACATTATGATACGTAAGTGCTATCAATTTATTTTAAATAAGAGTTTAGTTTAAATTTAGGCTGCTGATTTGCTTTTAATACATATGAATTGAAAAATTATTATTAAAACCTTCTTTTTGATATAATTGGCAAATATTACAATATGGTGACATTTGGCACATTAAATGGTCTAAATTGAAATTCATGTACAAAAATAGTCGATATAGTTATTAGTTAATAATATGAGGGTTAAATGACACAAGATAATGATCGTGACGTCGTAATCAGAGAGTATGAGGGTAGAATTGCCGACTTAAACGAACAAGTTATCAATTTGGAAGACGATCTGTCCATTTTGCGCAGGAGGATGTCAGAGTCTCCTTCGAGGATACACACTCTTGAAGAAAAACTGCTTGAAACAAAAGGTCTTCTAACTCAAGCTGTTGCAAAAAATGAGAAATTAACCTTCACCCTGCAACAGGCGAAAGAACATATCGCAGCCCTTCGAGAAGAAGTTGAAAAGCTCACCCAACCACCCTGCGGTTACGGAACTTTTGTTAGTTTGAACGACGACGGTACGGCTGATATAGTCACTTCGGGCCGGAAGATGCGGGTTGCTATTTCTCCTAATGTTGAAACTTCGAAACTTTACGTGGGTGACGAAATACTCTTGAACGAATCATTCAATATTATTCAATCCAGGGCACCCGAGATTGTAGGGGAAGTAGTTACCATTAAAGATATATTGAGTAATAAAAGTGTCGTAGTTATCGGCAGAGCCGATGACGAAAGAGTAATCGAACTCGCGGATACCTTAGTGGGCGCCAGACTTAGGGTCGGAGATTCTCTGGTGGTAGATCCGAAGTCACAGTTAGCTTTGGAAAAGATTGAAAAGCCCGAGGTGGAAGATATAGTTTTGGAAGAAGTTCCCGATGTTACCTATAATGATGTCGGTGGTTTGGACGAGCAGATCGAAGCTATCACTGATGCCGTAGAATTGCCCTATATGCACAAACACCTATTCAAAGAGTATAGGCTTCCCGCCCCAAAGGGAATCTTACTGTATGGTCCACCCGGTTGTGGTAAAACTCTAATTGCCAAAGCTGTAGCTAACTCTTTGGCAAAAAAAGTCGCTGAACTCACAAATCAGCCGTCAGTCAGAAGCTACTTTTTGAATATAAAAGGACCGGAGCTGTTAAATAAGTACGTGGGGGAGACTGAAAGACAGATCAGGCTTGTTTTTCAGCGTGCAAGGGAAAAGGCGGAAGAGGGTGTGCCGGTTATAGTATTTTTTGATGAGATGGATTCGCTGTTCCGAACCCGCGGGTCCGGAATTAGTTCAGATATGGAGTCCACGATAGTTCCGCAACTATTGGCTGAAATAGACGGAGTGGAGACTCTCCGTGACGTGATAGTTATCGGAGCTTCCAACCGCGAAGACCTTATTGATCCGGCTATCCTTAGACCCGGGAGACTAGACGTTAAAATAAAGATCGAACGACCGGATGAGACAGCAGCGGAACAGATATTCAGTAGATATTTG
>DAIDJA010000315.1 GCA_027451605.1 Acidimicrobiales bacterium | reverse complement strand
AATACTACCGTGATAACCGTATATATGATTATCTCATTTGTCGTTCTCTTCAATGACTTAACCGAAGGTAGCATGGGAACATTAACGGCCGAATAGTCTTCTTTGTATTTGATAGCCAATGCCCAAAAATGAGGCGGCGTCCAAGTAAAAATAACTCCCGCCAGTATAACCGGAACAACTGAAACTTTATCTGTAACTGCTGCCCATCCGACCAATACAGGCATGGCTCCGGCCGCACCGCCAATAACAATATTCTGGGTGGAATTCCTCTTCAGTAAAAGAGTATATATAAAGACATAAAACAAAGTTGCACTAAGGGCTAATACCGCCGATAGGAGGTTCACTTCAAGATAAAGAAGTGCGAAAGCTATTATTTCAAGCAATACCGAAAAGACTAAGGCCCCCTGCCAACTGATAACTCCGGTAACGAGCGGCCGGTTTTTGGTTCGTTTCATTTTGGCATCGATATCACGATCAATTACCATATTTGCTCCATTGGCACCTCCGGCGGCGAGAGTACCGCCGACTACGGTGAAAACGACAAGTGCCAGCCCCGGAACTCCTTTTTTCGCCAAAAACATTGTGGGAACAGTTGTTATCAAAAGCAACTCGATAATCCGAGGTTTGGTTAAAGAAATATATCCGAAAACTTTAACCAAATACTTTTTAGATCGCCTTTCGGCAATGTCCACAACTGTTTGAATAGTGGTCATGACTTAAGTTTAATATAGTGTCTCATTAAATACGTTTCGAATTTAAGTAATACGTGCACGATGATCTGCGATCAGAAACCAATTTTGGCTAATTTGTAACTTTATGGCCTGAAATTACAATTTACCTATTCAGACTAACATATTTGTATAGACGTTTTTTAAACAAATACATGGAATTAGCTGACAAATTCTCTTCTCTTAAACCATTTAAAATCTTCTCGGTATGGCTGACAAGATCCATCATTCTTCTGGTAGTCACGGGAGGGGTTGTCCGCCTTACAGAGAGCGGACTTGGATGTGCCGACTGGCCCAATTGCACCAGAAGCTCGTTCATTGCACCACTTAAATATCATGCAGTAGTTGAAGACGCAAACAGATTTATAGTATCAATTGTCTCCATAATTATCGTTATTAACTTTTTGTGGTCACTTAAGTTAAGACAAAAATTTGCCATTGTTACTTCTTCGACAATTTTGGGCCTTTTGGTATCACAAATTTTCATGGGCGCCATTGTAGTTTACTCTCACCTTTATCCGCCCTTTGTAATGGCCCACTTCTTTTTATCGATCCTAATGGTTATCGCCGGAGTAGTTCAGCTTCACGTTGCAACAAAAGTCTTAAAACTCAATACAGGCCGAGAAGCCGATGAGTATGCAGCATTTCAAGAGTTGGATCTGCATAATTTGAATTTAATGTCAAAGCTCGCCATAGGACTCACTTTGCTAGTGGTTATAGCGGGTACAGCTGTAACCGGTGCAGGGCCACACAGCGGTTCAGTTGGCTCTAAAAGACTGCCGGTAAGCTACATAAAAATAGCATTGGTTCACGTAGGATTGGTATCACTACTATTTTTCTGCCTCATAACTCTGGTAGTCTACATAAATAAAGTCGGATTTCAGGCTAATACAGTTCGCTGGGGATATTTTTCAATCGAAGCTTTAATTGCTCAGGCTGTGATCGGTTTAACTCAGCTCATATTTCACAGTCCTGCACTGGTTGTAGGTATACACCTTTTTGGAGCCTGTGCAGTGGTAAGTATAGTATTTGAATTTTATCTTAAGCTTTCAGACCAACTAAAGTCTGCACGGTCTTTAACGAAAAATATTCAGGACGTCCAAAATGTCGTTAACACAAATTGATTTAGACCTTGACATCGCTTCGGCAAAACAGACCGATAAAGTTTGGCTTGTAATTGTTTGGGATGATCCGATCAATCTAATGAGCTATGTTACTTACGTATTTCAAAAGCTTTTCGGATATTCAAAATCTCGTGCCGAAACGCTGATGCTACAGGTTCACAACGAAGGAAAATCTGTTGTCTACGACGGTCCATTTGAAAAAGCCGAGGGATATGTCAAAGCATTACATGAGCACGGTCTCTGGGCGACTATGGAACAAGCATAAACTTATGAGCCAAATTTTTGACCCCAATGATGTTCCCTATATAATCCCTCTCGAAGGCGACAGATATGAAATTCATTTTCCTCCGCTCTTGAAAAAGATATTGAATGAACAGGCTGCCCAACTTAAAAATGAGCTGAGTTCGGAAACTGACCTTCATCCAAACTTAATGCGCTTGAATCCCCCCGCTTCTCTGAATGACTTCCAGCGCGCCATAGATTTTAACTCGTTGCACAATTTTTCAATTCGCAATACCCATCTGACCAACCTTCAAATTCTTATTGATACTGAAAATGAGGCAAATGTCACAGAGGATGCTGTCGCTTCAATAGCTCAGGCGATCAATTCAATAAGGCTATTTTTGGGAACGGAGCTTGGTATTGATCAAGGCGACACCGACAATATTCTCTTAAACCAAAGCGGAAGCTATCACCTTTACCTTTTATTGGGATATTTGCTCGATGAAATTGTTACAGTCA
>DAIDJA010000314.1 GCA_027451605.1 Acidimicrobiales bacterium | reverse complement strand
CATTTACCGTCAGATGCCTGCCACCACCCGGGACCGCCGGAATAATCACTCACTTTTAGTCCTCCTTATCGTTAAGGCAAATTGAAAATCCAACTATGTCCTTACAATCTTATAACAGTTCAGTTCCAACAGATATTGGATTTGAATAACCCAAAATCCTGTTCGTTAATTTAGGATGGTTTCAATTGGAGAATGGTATTTTATATTTCTTATTTTAAAGTTAGTTATTAATCACGGTATGGCAATTTCACGTATCGCGTAATTCAAAAAATTGTTACCCAAAAATAAGTCGGCAGCCCTACCAATTAGGCTGCCGACATTCATTTACCCTATGATTGTTGTTTAGTCAACAGATCGCAATATTTACCTACTTACTCATTTAACTCGGATCTAGGTTTGCCAATTTTATTTAGAGATCCGATTATATAAATAGCTATGCAACGATCAGTGACTTATTGGTTCAAGTTCGTTTATTTCTATGGAAAGATCTTTTATGAAACCGTTTATGATTGCCCGCTCCTTACCGGATCGGATCTGATATTTTATGGCAGAAATCACAACTCCGACAGCTAAGGCCGCCCATTCAATAATTACTGCCACCAGAAATATAGCTACAATAGCCAAAAGTACCGTTGCACATACGCTCATCGTATATCTATCTCCTATCCACAATTTAGTATTAAGTAAATTATGTTCAGTTTTATGATATTTATGCACCGTGCACCTGCTATTTATAGTCGTGGGAATTACCTTTTTGAGGTGGTTAGTTACCGTAATAACCGTAATAATCCCGACAACTTAACCGTAATTTCACCCTAATAATGTTGCGGATATGTGTGTAAAGTGATATCGATGGAAGTAATTGTGCTTTTAAGTGGGAGGCTTTAATGTCCGATTTTGGCATGGAAGATCCGGTCAGGGTTATTGTAATCGAGGATCATGCCCTGGTAAGAGACGGTATTTGCCAATTGCTTTCAAGGTATGAAGATCTTAAAATTATGGCAACGGCCAGTTCCCTTAAAGAGGGAGTCGAACTTACAGCCCTAACGAGACCAAACATTGCCTTACTTGATATAAGGCTACCTGATTCTGTGGGATATTCGGGCATCTCCGAATTACAAAAAGCGAATCCCAAAGTTAGGGTACTAATGGTATCGGCATTTAATGATTTAGCTTACGTTCAAGAGTCCCTTAAAAACGGTGCCTCAGGGTATTTATTAAAAACCGCTACCGGCGACGAGCTCTATGATGCAATTAAAACAGTGATGTCGGGAGCGACTGTATTGGACAGCACGTTGGCAATGGCTTTGGCGGTTCACGTTCAACCCAAATACGATAATTTAAATGTCCAGCTCACAGATAAGGAGCTGGTTATCTTAAAATCACTGAGCAACGGACTTTCCAATAAGCAGATATCGGATGTAATGCACGTGAGCGTAAGAACCATTGAAGGTTATCTGTCGGATTTGTTTGACAAGATTGGAGTTAGGTCGAGAACCAGGGCGGCAATTTGGGCCATAAATAACGGAATAGCTGCCGAGGATTCGGTCACGGCAGAATGAAGAAGGTTCGGGGATTTTTTTTCGGACTTTATCTTCCGGTACGGGAGGTCCAATTTTGGGTTATTCAGTTTATGGTTTTGCTTATAGCTGCACTCCATTATTTGGCCGACATAACAAAACTTTTTTCGCATCTTCCAATACCTAATTCGGAAACCGTCGGCCTCTTGTTAATTCCGGTAGCTTATGCGGGAATAAAATACGGACTTAAAGGTTCGGTCGGAACTGCAATTTGGTCGGTTATAATGTGGTTGCCTGACTTAATGCTACCCGATGACAAAGGTGAAACATGGGCAGATATTGTGGAACTTCTTCTTGTGATAGGGATCGCAATTTTTGTCGGGATCAGAATAAATAAAGAGCGTCAGGCAAAATTGGAGGCAATGTTTGCCGAGAGTCAACAAAAAGAGATGGAGACTCGATATCGAATATTATTTGAGTCAAATCCGGCACCGACTATGTTGTTAAATAGCTGTGATGTTGTCGCTTTTGCAAATCCCGCGGCTTTCAAGGTCCTTGGGAACGACATTATTGGAGTGCAGGTTGAAGCGCTCATTGAGTTTATTGAACACGAAGACGGAGACCATCATGATGACTTAATTGCCAAAATCTTTGATGATGACTTTGATAGAGAATTTCGGGTAGTAATGACAAAGCTAACGGAAATCGAGTTCCCCCAAACTCGTAACTTCTCATTTGCATTGGGTGAAATTTCCGCAGTGAATAATGCGGTAACTCAAATTACGATGTTTGATGTAACTCCGCAAACCCGTCTCGCTAAAGTTTCGCACGATTATGCCGTCTCGTTAATTAAAGTTCAGGAAGAAGAGCGCAAACGAATTGCTTTAGAGCTACATGACGATACCATTCAAAAGCTCATAAATATTTCGCAGAAATTGCAGCTAGCTACCTATGATTCTGCCGATGAGATGAAATTGCAACTCAACGACCTATATGATACTACGGTAAATACCATAGGGGATCTAAGACGAATTGCCACTGGATTGAGACCTTCAATTCTTGACGACTTCGGAT
>DAIDJA010000313.1 GCA_027451605.1 Acidimicrobiales bacterium | reverse complement strand
TCAAATAACGGATATGTCTATTACAACGGAAGTTCATTTAGTGTGGGCTCAAATGCTTTAGCTTTGGGATTTGGTATTACGCCACCGCCACAAGGGTTAACAGTAAAACAAATGTCTGGAGACGCATTTAATGCGGCAATGTTTTGTGGAGGATGTTTTACTCAGGCAATTCAAGGCATTAGTCAAAAAATCGGTGCTGCTCTTTCGTCTCAAACTGCGGAAATAGAAGCCGAAACCGGAGAAGCGGAGGCGACTGAAGTATTACCGGTTAATACCGCCAACGGTAACTTCACCTATCAGCTCCCGTCAATATCGTTGGTCGGCATCGGACCATCCGTTACATTCAGCCCTACCTACAATTCGAACTCTGTAGCAAGTTTTGGACCCGTGGGACTTGGTCCCGGCTTTTCTGACGGCGCACTTATGACAGCTGCTTTGAACACTCCGGCTGCTTCAGACGTTACCATCAACCAAGAAAACGGATCCCAAGTCACATTTTATCCCCAACAAAGCGGAGGAGGATGTGCATCTCCTTTAACAGCTATTGATCAGGGCTCTTCTCTTGACTTAGGTGGAACATATTACTGTGCTTACAGTGGAGTATCAGCTACTTTGTACAGTCAAAGTCTTTCTTCTCCCAATTCAGGCACCACTGATACATTTATTAGATTTTCACCATATGAAGTTTCAACTTTTTGTGTTTCAACTACATGTACGGATCAAGGCAACTCTTATACACAAGGAGAACTAATCTCACTTGGAGATAAGTTCAAGAACACAGATATCATAAATCAAGATTCAACAACCGGGACCGGCTGTTCAGCTGCGGGATATCATTGCGTAACAATAACAGACCCCAGCGGCAGAACTTTAACTTATGTAGTGTGTGCTACATCTTCATGTACCATAGAAAATTCGGCAGGTGAGGTAACTTCTGTAACCGATTCGGTTCATACCGAAAGCTTCACTTATGCCACCGCCACATCTAGTTGTGCAACTTCTGCTCCTGCCACCTGTATCGTAGGTGACCTAATCGGAGCTTCTTTTAATTCAACGAGTGATTCAACTGTCAGGAACTGGACATTCAGCTACGATGAAACCTCATCTTTAAATGCCATTAATTCAGTTATTGACCCAAACGGCAATACCCAGTTAACCAATACCTATGACGATGCCACAACAAGTGATCCTTACTTTGGCTGGGTAACCGCTCAAACCAATGCTTTGGGCAATCAGACACAATTTAGTTATCGAATTGACCCCACTACCTATAGTGGAGCTACTGTCACTACCGATCCTTTGGGAAATAAAATACTTTACCTTTACTATATGGGACTATTACAATCGGTAACTTCCGGCTATGGTACTGCTACTTATTCAAAGACAACTTACCTCAGGGGACAGAACTTACTGCCTGAGGTGACAATTGACCCCAACGGAAACAGTTATTACTTCTCCTATGACAGTATCGGTCGTTTAACGTCATTTCAAGATCCGGTAAACGGACAAACTGACTTCAAGTACTCAACTTCTGTAACTCCTTCGTTTTTCAGCCCGACGGAGATAGATCTCCCGAATCCCGGAAGTGATTCTTTGGGATATTCATCCATACTTGTCACCTATGATGCTAATTTCGGTGAAATAACTTCTATAGAGCAAGACGGTAACTATGGAGGCGGAACCACAAACCCGACTCCGACTACCACATATTCCTGGTGTACTTCATCAACTTGTCCGGGAGGTTATTTACTCGGAGAACTTGAAAGCTCTACAAACCCAATCGGAGGTACCACTACCTATGGATATGATTCAAGCGGAGATCTTACTTCAATTACCGACCCGGATAACAATACCGCCAGTGCCACTTATGACTCTATCGGGAGGGTGTTGACTACAACTTCTCCAAATGGCAATGTACCGGGGTGTTTATGCAGTAGTGACTATACGACAACATATGCTTCAGCCACTAATCCCTATACCGCCTTTGATCAGCCTACAGTTATTGTAGGTCCCCCTATTGGCTCGGTTTCGGCTACCACTACCTATACATACGATGCGGACGGTAATACACTGTCAACTACTTCATTTACCGGTACTTCATCTTATGGCTCAAGTAATACAACAACTCCGAGCGTAACTAAGAGCTATGCATACAATGCGGCAAATCAATTGTGCTTTAGTACCACATCTGTTATAGCAACGAGAAACTGTGCATCTATACCCAATAATCCTCTGACTATCACTTATGCCTACAATGCCGACGGAAACTTATGTTATGAAAGTGTCGCAGCGGTATCTAATCCAAGTTGTTCGACAATTCCAAGCGGTGAAACCACCAGCTGGACTTATGACGCAAAAGGTGAAGTTGTCAGTCAGACCGAACCCTTTGGAACGCTTAATGGTTCCACCAATTCATCAAATACCACTGACTATGCCTATGACCTTAACGGTAATTTACTTTCTGCCACTTTATCAACCGGTCTGTCCAATATTTATGCATATAATTCAAATAATGAAGTTACGGGTCAGACAGTAGGAGAAATTGGGACTTCAACTGATATTACCTCATCATCTTGCGGAGGTTATATCCCATTC
>DAIDJA010000312.1 GCA_027451605.1 Acidimicrobiales bacterium | reverse complement strand
GCTTTATTTGCGACCGTTAATTTTAACGGATTATAAGTTACCGATTTATCCACGATACGATATGACCCCGATAGAATTTTTAGGATTTGTTTTTCTTGGCTCGCTTTTGGCCGGACTTTTAGGATCGGTACTGGGCATAGGGGGCGGAGCGATAATCGTTCCATTATTAACCATATTTTTTCACGTTCCTATCCGTATCGCAATAGCCGCATCAATTGTATCTGTTATTGCCACTTCATCGGGTGGTGCCATAGCATTCTTACGCGACGGTTTAACTAATATTCGCGTAGCAATGTTTTTGGAACTTGCCACCACAACCGGGGCGATTTTCGGTGCACTTATCACAAAATCGGTACCGGATAAATTGCTATTTATTTTATTTGCCGTGGTATTAATGTGGTCCGCAATCGCAATGGTCAGAAAGCCGAAAGAGGTCGAATCATTAATTACTTCCGACGACAAAATAGCAAATAAACTGCAACTTGGTGCCACAATTACAACCGAACGGGAAGGAAAAATTACTTATACCCTCGTAAAAACTAAGGTCGGGCTTTTCATGATGTTCATAGCAGGCATGGTTTCGTCGCTTTTGGGAATCGGTTCGGGGGTTTTGAAGGTGCCGGCAATGGATTTGGTAATGAGAATGCCCTTAAAAGCTTCAACTGCCACTTCTAATTTCATGATCGGCGTCACGGCTGCAAGCTCTGCGGTAATCTATCTTGCCGAAGGACAAGTCGACCCAATTTTGACTGCACCGGTTGCTGTCGGCGTCGTTATCGGGGCGACCGTCGGCTCCAGAAAGTTAAAGTCTTTTGATTTAAATTCACTAAGATATCTTTTCGTAGTCGTTCTGTTCGTAGTTGCAATCGAGATGATCTACAAGGCATAGATTTTAAGATGACAGATTCAACTAATTCGAACAATAAAGAAAACAATACCGACAGCTCAACAGCTGACTTCCATCAGGATCACCATCATCATCACCATGAAAAAGATGAAATCCCACTCTCATTGGCAAAAGCTTTGGCTACCGGCATCATTACGGCGGTAGTTTTCACGGCTATCGGATTCCTTTGGTATATTATTGCAAATATCAAATATCTCTCAAAAGGAAGTTACAAACATCTCGATAATGCAAATCTTGTAAAAAGCATTGAACCAAAATTATTTATACATAATTTAATTCACTTTAATGCCCTTGGGGTCGTGGGACTTGGATTATATTTTCTAATTTTGACGCCATTTCTAAGGGTGGTTGCCAGCGTATATCAGTTTTTAATGGTGAAAGACAGAGCTTTTTCCATAATTACCGGTACCGTAGCATCACTGCTGATACTTGGTTTCATCTTGGGAGTACTAAACCTTTCTATCTAAAAATAAATCCCAAGCATTTGCAATTAAGTCTGACAATTAACCAAAATTCTTCCGGTTACGCTATTGTCCACTAATCGTTTTGCATAGTTTATTACGGATGACAATCCAATCTCGACAATACTTTCGGCCAACAGGTTAAAATCGACCAATTCGAATAGTTTCCTAAAGGCGGCCCTACGAAGTCGAATCGGAGTCTTTATTGTCTCGACTCCTACCAGTTTTACACCACGGATTATGAACGGATACAGGCTTGTTGTAAACATATCGGACATAACCATACCGGTTGAAGCAATACAACCATAATATGCAGTATCTTTTAGGAGTTCTGCCAAAACTTCTCCGCCCACGGCATCGACGGCACCTAAGAATCGCTGGGATTTTAATGTACGCTTTTTTGTTATGTATTCGTTTACGTCAATTACTTCATCAACTCCATATCTACCAAGAATGATCTCTTTTTCCGAATTGAGATTAGTGATTGCGGCTACTTTAAATCCCAGATTTTTAAGCAGATGTATCGAAAGTAATCCGACCCCTCCCGTGGCACCGGTGACTGCAACCGGATAGGCTGACTTCCTCTTAATCGAGTTAGAAGCAGACGCCGTGACTTCGTTGACGCACAGCATCGCCGTTAGCCCCGCAGTTCCCAAAAACATGGCCTTTTTTAAGTCATGCAAATCACCCAATTCAGGCAATTTAAAACACGTCGACATTTTAAGAGCCGTCATTTCGGACAACCCGCCGTTAAAATGTTCCCCGAAACCTAAACCGCCGGCAACCACTAAATCACCCTTTTTAAAAGCGATTTGCCGAGAGTTGCTATTAACGTCTAAAATTTCAGCCGCCAAATCTACGCCAAGGACGAGCGGCGCTCTGGAAATCACTCGCTTTTGTGCAGTTACCCCCAGGGCATCTTTATAATTTAGTGTACTGAAATGAGTTTTCACTACCAGTTGACGACCATTAAAATGATTTGAAATTAATGAATTCTTGCTGGTTGCTCGTCGATAAAGGATCTCATTATCTAATTCAATAAGCTCCGCAGGGAGGTCGAAGTCTCCAACCGCTATGGCTCTAAAGCTACTATTCATCTGAAAAACATTAGCACATTACAGTTGTTTGGTCAATATATAAGCTTCATAAGCGTGACTTTAGTTAACTAATTTAGTAAGCACAAATTAAATTACCAAAACTACCACATTTTAGACTAACATCATATGTTACGCATT